>NZ_MQWC01000004.1:2623908-2803442 GCF_002954405.1 Salinibacter sp. 10B
GACCTCCTTCCGGAGCCGATCACACGGGAGCTTGACAGCCTGATGGATCAACTTCAGGCGATTCCGTTCAAGCAGGTCAAAGCGATTATTGAGCGGGATCTCGGAAAACCACCCGATGCCATCTACGAACGCATCGATTCAGACCCGCTTGGGTCCGCGTCAATTGCTCAGGTCCACCGAGCCAAAACGCAAGATGGGGATGACGTCGTGATCAAAGTCATCAAGCCGGGCATTCGCGACGTCATCACGTCGGATCTGAAGCTCCTGGAGTTTTTTGGCGTCTTTCTGCAGTGGATACTCCCGCGGTATCAGCCGAAGCAAATTATTGAGGAGTTTAGTGCATATACCAAACGGGAGATCGATTTCGACTACGAGGCGGATCACGCTGAGATCTTTGCAACCAACTTTCAGGACGTGCCCGGCGTCGTTTTTCCGGAAGTATACCGGACCCTGAGTACCGGAGACGTGCTCACCATGGAATACTTGGACGGCATTCGTCCGGGATCGGAGGCAGCCCTCCAACTGAGTGAGGCTGAGCGGCAGCAGGTGGTCGACCTTGGGGCCTCGGCCATCATTCGGATGCTCTACAAGGACGGCTTCTTTCATGCCGACTTGCACGCCGGCAATCTCAAAATCATTCCAGGGGATCGACCAGAGGACCTCAAAATTGGATTCATCGATCTCGGAATGGTGGGACGGTTCCGGTCCGAGTTGAAGCGCAGCATGCTGTACTACTATTACGCTTTGGTTCGGGGAGACGTGGAGAATGCAGCCCGTTACCTTCTCAATATGGCCCGCGTTGGGGAAGGGGGCGATCCACAAGGATTTCGTCGAGCCGTCTCTGACATGGCCCGTCATTTTCTGATGCGGAGCAAGCAGGGGTCGGTTAGTCTCGCGCAGGTCATCCTTCGCTCTTTGAGTCTGGGAGGGCAGTATCGGGTGTTCTTTCCTGTGGAAATGACGCTTATGGTCAAAGCACTCGTGACCTTCGAGGGGGTAGGGCGTACGCTCGATCCGGACCTGGACGTGGTGGCGGTATCGCAGCGCCACGTACGCCGCATCTTTCGGGATCGATTTGATCCGCGGGCGCTGGGATCGGAAATGCTGACCAGTGCGCCAGAGCTGGTGGACGTTGCGTTGAAGTTGCCGCAGCTCCTTACGTCTGGGGTGTCGTATTTGGAGGAATCGCTGACGGAGCAGCCCTCGAGTGACCCGTTTTCAGGACTTCGCAGCAGCATTATCGCGGGCTCGTGCATCGTGGGCGGCGTCATTTCTGTGGTACAGGGAGGCCCGGTATTGCTTTCGATCCTGCTGTTCGGCACTGGGGGAATCTTGGCGCTTTTTGGGTAAAGGCAGTTGCTAAAACCGGTCGAATCAGGACTGGAAGGAAACGGGACGGCTGTGGCATGTGTGTTCTCAAACATCCCAGAGGAGCAGCAGAGCCATGTCGGTAGTGCGACAAGGAATATGCAGAATACGGGGAGAGGAGAGACGCCGCTCTCAATATGGCGAGGAAAAGGGACATCGGATATGCCAGCATGCTCAGTGCGAGGGAGCTGTGAAACGCTCGACGCCGCCCGCTGCGTTTCTTCTCCATCAGGTCGGATTCGAGGAATGAGGAAATGAGGGCGAACGGAACGGTACCAACACACCATCATGCCGAATAGGCTCATTGTCGTGACGGGCGCCAACGGGAATGTTGGGGCTCCACTGGTCGATGCACTCGCGGAGCAGGGGATTTCTGTTCGGGCTGCCATTCACGGTGGGGAATCTGCGTTTACGGCTGACGTTGAGACGGTCCATTTTGACTTTACCGATCGGCAGACGTGGCCCTCGGCGTTCCGAGACGCACAAGGGCTCTTCGTGCTACGTCCCCCGCATCTCTCAAACGTGGAGACGACGATTCACCCGGCGCTGGATGCGGCCATCGCGGCAGGGGTTGGGCACGTGGTGACGCTTTCCGTGATGGGAGCCGGTGCCAATCCATTTTTGCCACACCGCCGGATCGAGAAGCATGTCGAATCACAGCCGGTCGCCTGGACCCACGTGCGACCTGGGCTCTACATGCAGAATCTGAGCGGAACGCACCGAGCAGGGATTTGCAAGCACGACGAGATCATTGTGCCTGCGGGAGAGGGGCGCGCCAACTGGGTTGACACGCGGGACATCGGCGAACTTGCCGCGATGGTCCTAGCGGAAGGGGCAGAACATGACAAGTGTATCTATGAGCCCACGGGGCCCGAGGCGCTTACCTACCATACCGTTGCCGGAATCCTTTCGGATGTGCTGGATCGGAAGATTCAATATGACCGTCCGGGGCTTTGGCGATATGTCCAGCACATGCGCTGTGATACAAACTTCGATCTCGGGTTCATTCTCTTCTCTTGCCTCCTCCACACGCTGGTGCGCCTGGGCCGCTCATCACGCGTCACAGACGATGTGAAGACGGTATTGGGGCGTCCACCGCGATCCCTTCGGGAGTTTGCCCAGGACTATGCCGACGTCTGGCGCTCATGAGACCTCCCTACGCTGGTGAATGGGGGATTAGCGCGGGGGCTGCCAGGGGACTCTTCCTGCCTCCTGAATGTGCCGACGGAGCGACTCGGCCAGGGACTCAAATTGTTCGGGGTGGGTTTTCTTTAGGTCCGTTTGCTCACGGGGATCTCGGCCCAGGTGGTACAGGTGGAAGGGCTCACCCGGTCGGTTCTGCAGCAACTTCCAGGGACCGTGCCGGACGGCGTGGGCCGCCTTTCCCATGTACTCTGGGCCGCCCTCCCGGCGTACCCAGAACAAGGTTCGGTCCTCACCGGAGGAAGTGGTGGTTCCGCGGAGCACGGGAAGCAGCGACCGACCATCGAGGTGGCGGTTTAGGCGTACATCCGCAACATCGGCCAGGGTCGGGTAAAGGTCCATGGTCATCCCGAGGTAGTCTGACTGGGTCCCCGCTTCTATGTGCCCCGGCCAGGTGATCGCCGTGGGGACTCGCACCCCACCTTCATACATGTCTTGCTTGCCCCCGCGAAGAGATCCGTTGCTAGCGCCGTGATAGAGCGCCCCTCCGTTGTCGGAGGTGAATACAATCATCGTGTTTTCGTAGGTGCCGGTTTGCTGGAGGGCCTCGACGACCCTTCCGATTCCGTGGTCAAGGTGTTCGATGAGGGCAACAATTCCCGTCCGCTTATCACTCAACTGAGGTTCACGCTCTGCAACCTGAGCCCGCCACTCTGCCGGTGGCTGGATGGGAGAGTGGGGAGCGTTGTAGGCCAGATACAGAAAGAAAGGGGCCCGGGACGAATCTTGCTGGAGAATGTAATCGCGCGACCAGTCGGTGAACAGCGTCGTTGCGTGGCCCTTCGGGTCAATCACGCGATCATTCCGACGCATGTAATTGTGACCGTGGCGACGGTGGGTGTAGTAGTCGTCCATCATGTCACCCAGAAAGCCCTTAAAATAGTCAAAGCCACGAGCCGTTGGGGTATTGGGAGGCTCAAGGCCTAGATGCCACTTGCCCACCATGGCCGTGTGATATCCCGTTCGGGCCAGCAATTGGGGCAGAAGCACCTCCTTTGGGCTCAGGTATCCCCAGCTGTTGCGGGCGTGCGTCCGAATGACGCCCGGCACTCCGGCGACATCCGGGTATTGGCCGGTGAGCAGGGACGCGCGGGACGGGGAGCAGACCGGTGAGTTGGCATAGAACCGGTCGAAACGCATACCGGCGGCCACGAGCGAATCAATGTGGGGCGTCTGCAGGGCGTCCGCACCGTAGCTGCTGAGATCTCCATAGCCGAGATCATCGACCATGATCAGGACAATGTTGGGTGGGCCTGAGGATCGTTGCTGTGCGTTCGCCGGAAGGAAGAGAAAAGCAGCGACAATGAAGGCAAGGGCCGAGCGAAATGTCATAAAACGGGGGCGACAGTCAAGAAATTCATGGTGGCTGCTTCATTCGCGGCCCCGAGGATATCAGAAACGAGACCAGGGCATCACCCCACTCAAAGCCCCCACGAGGTCAGTCCGAATCTCCGTCTTCAGAGGTCTCCCCAAACGTCTGCATCACGCGTGTGGCGAGAGCGGTAGACTGCTCGATTTCCTCCTCATCGGAATGGTCCTCGGCGCGGCGGCGAGCGAACAGAAGCGGATTGGTGGAGGTCGTACGGTCCTCTACACGTGCAACGTGCTCTTTCAGGCCGTCGCGGAGTGGATTCGGAAGGGTGACGGTACGGGAATCGCGCTGGTTGTCGCCGGGGAGGGTCAGGGCGGCCTCGTCCAGTCGCACATCTTCACGGCGGATGCGCAGGGCCTCGGTCAGCTCCACGTCGCAGCGGAGAAGCATTTTCGCAAAGAGGCTCTGGGTAGAGCGGGGGACCGACGCTTCTGGTTCGTCTTCTTCCTCCTCCGTACGGGTCTTGTGGACATCGGTAATGTAGAACATGATGCCGTCGAGGGCCCGGTTCCGCTCTGGAGGCGACACGTTCGGATGGGCGTCGAGAAAGTCCATAAAGTCCGATACACTGCTCATCCAGAGCCAGGGGATCCCCTGGTCCTTGCAGTATCGCTGAAAGCACACCGTCCATACCCCGTAGGTTTGGGCAAGCTTCGGTTTGATGTGGTGCTTCGGCGCGACCCGTCGGATCGCGTCGAGAATCTCGAGCTCCTCCTGATCGAGCGCAACGGTTTCTTTGTCGGGGATGGACATGGGGCAGATCGATCAAACCCGGAAGTGGTCGAGGCTGAGGCTGGCGAGGGAGCCTGGACTGTAGCGAACGCGTGCGAGCAAGGGACGATAATCCCGTGCCTCAAAACCCTTTACGTATAATGATTTATTTTGGTGCAGAGTTCGTTCTGCTTGTGCGGGCGCGTGGAGCCCTCTGAAAGGATAGGGGATGGGGGGGCTATCGGTTGAGCCACCCAGCGATGCCTCGGGCAATGGATCGAGGCGTAAATCGCACCATGGCGGCGCCGATCTTGTTGGGCCACCCGGGGACCGTAAGTGTGCGTTCCGCCCGAAAGCCTTCATATCCGGCCTGCGCCACGGTCTCCGGCGTCATGGGAACCCCCCATTGGAATAAGTGGGTTTCGTTCATGTTGGCCTTCTCGACAAAGGTAGTGCGGGTGGGGCCAGGGGCCAGACACGACACGGTCACGTTGGAAGCGTCGAGTTCGTCGGCCAGGCCTTCGCTGAAGGAGAGCACGTACGCTTTCGTTGCGTAGTAGACGCTCATGAACGGGCCCGGCTGAAAGGCTGCAGTGGATGCCACATTCAGCACGCCGCCGCGATTGCGCTCTTCCATGGCCGGCAGCAACCGGCGAGTAAGGTCCGTAAGGGCGGTCACGTTGACCTGGATCATGTCCACCTGCCGCTGTGGATCAAGATCCGAGAAGCGGCCGCGCACCCCAAAGCCTGCGTTGTTGACGAGCACGTCGACTGAAAGGTCGCGGTCGTTGAGGTTTTGGATGATAGTGGACCCGATGCCGGGAGTGCTCAAGTCGGCGGGAAGTACATGCGCGGTAATGCCGTAATCTGATTCGAGCGTTTCGGCCAGCTCCCGCAGCGCCTCCTCGGTGCGGGCCAGTAGGATGCAGTCGCTACCGGCACGAGCGAAGCAGCGGGCAAGCTCACGTCCGATGCCGGAAGACGCCCCGGTAATCAATACGGTTTCGGGGGAAACAGCCATGACGAAAGAAGGGCAGGGGCAAGTTTACAGGGGCAACCGGCGGATTCGTCGTCCGCTTGGAGGAAGATCGGCAGAAACGGCCTTTCGGGAGACAATGAAATCGGGCACGACGGGAAAAAAAGCCAAGGCAGCACGACGATCATTCCGTACCGAGGAGGGGGACAGGAGATCCCCAACGAGGGCATGTGTGTAGGATTGGATCCGACATGGAGATTGGGCGGCGAAGGAGGAGTTGCCATCTCCCTACGACCGCAACGAAACACCACTTCCGTCCTTTCGTCGGACAGGCGCGGTTTATTCTTGTCTTTTGTACTGAATGCCTTCCGATTATGGCCGATCATCCGCAGTGGGATGCGCCTCCCGAGATGCAAATCGATACCGACGCTGTGTACGAGGCGACAATCGAAACGAGCAAAGGCACCATCGAAGCCGAACTCTATCCTGAACACGCCCCCCGGACGGTCAATAACTTTGCGTTCCTCGCTGACGAGGGGTTCTACGATCAAATTGGGTTTCACCGGGTTATTGAGGGCTTCATGGTACAAGGCGGCGATCCCACCGGCACGGGACGCGGCGGCCCGGGCTACCAGTTCGATGATGAGATCGAAGGCAATCCGTTGACTCATGAAACCGGCGTTCTCTCAATGGCCAACGCCGGCCCCAACACGAATGGCAGTCAGTTCTTTATCACTCGCGCCCCGCAGTCGCACCTTGATGGCAAGCACACTGTGTTTGGCGACGTTGTCGATGGACAGGACGTAGTCGACGATATTGAGGAGGGCGATATGATCGAGAGCGTGACGGTAGAGAAGCGGTAGGGAACGATACTGGACAAAGGGGGCCGTGTAGGACGGAAGGGCGAGGTGCGTAATGCATATACACGCACGATTCCAGACGTACCGATAGGTGTCCCTCTCCCCATCGAACGTGTTCAATGCTATGAATGCCCGAAACGCCCTCATTGTCCTGGTACTGTTGACCATTGTGATGGCCCTCATTCGGTTCTTTCAGCAGGGCTGGATCATAGGCACTACGGCCACGATCGTGGTGGTTGGGGCAGGCTTCGTGGGGGGGAGCATGTACGTGGCTGGCGAAGAGGGGGCGAATCCGCGCCTTGCGCAGCTTGCCACCCGCCTGCGTGCCATTGGGCTCATCGTCATCGGGCTGGGGACACTCTTTGGGGCCATAATGCTACTCTTGTAGTTTAAGCGGGGGCACTAGTGCTGAAGGGCAGACCGCCCAGTCGCAAAACGGTCAAAGCCGAGAGTCCTGCACGCTTTTTGTCCTCTTCTCGTGGGATTTTCGGGAGAAGACGTATAGGAGATACACTCCGCCATCCGGAGGGAAAGGGGCTCGGCTTTCTCTCTTTCGGTCCGGACGTGTGCTCCATGGCCTCTCCTCTCCCGATCAGCGCTGACTCCATGTCCTTTACGCCGGCCTCGTCGTTTTGGGCGCGGCCTCTCTCGTCGCATCGTGTAGCTTAGAAGGGCTCCTCTGGCCATGGGGGACCGACATCCCCTCATGGTTTGCAGACAACCGGGCGAGGGATCCCCACCACATTTTTGCGGCAGCAACGGCCACAGCTCCGCGACTCCAGCTGGCGTCCAGCAAGGGGGCGACTAACAGAAGCACGTAGGTGTGTATCTCGACGATCGGGAATTTGTACACGCTGCTTCGAGTACAGGCGTCACCACTTTGCCCTTGACGTACGACGACTAGCAGAGTCACTACTAGACGGCCCGTCGCTTCGATGTGATATAGGCAATGTTTGGGGGAGCGAGAATCCACGTTTCGGTGTTGCCGTACGTGGACCGTCTCGTTCTCTATCGAAAATCTCTCCTCTTTTATGTCTTCCATTCCGAGCCGGACGCTTGCCGCCGGCGACACTCTCCCAATTGTTGGTTTTGGCACCTGGGACCTGTCTGAGGCCGATGTGCACGATGTTCTCCCAACAGCCCTCGACAACGGGTACACTCACGTCGATACGGCCGAGGGATACCAGAACGAGGAGGCCATTGGCGAGGTGATTGCGGAATATGAGCGCGACGACCTCTTCCTCACGTCCAAGGTGCTGCCCTCCCATCTGCACTACGAGTCACTGCTCGATGCGCTTGCACGATCGCTGGAACGCCTCGGCACGGAGTACCTGGACCTCTACCTCATCCACTGGCCGAATCCGGCAATCTCAATCCGTAATACGCTGCGTGCCCTCGAACGCGCCCACGAACAGGGCCTCATTCGAAACGTGGGGGTCAGCAACTTTAGCAGGTACCAGCTTCAATTCGCCCGGCGGATTGCGAACGTTCCCATCGTGGCCAATCAAATTGAATTTCACCCCTGGTACGTCCGGCAAGACCTGCTTGACTACTGTCAGGAGCACGACATCGTAGTGGAGGCGGCTGCTCCGCTCGCCCGAACCACAGTGCTCGAAGATCCGGTCATCAGAGAAATTGCCGACAGTCACGATGTCATGCCCGCTCAGGTGGCCTTGCGGTGGGCTGTGGAGAAGGATGTCGTGGTGCTCCCCAAGTCCACGAACCCTGATCACATCCGTGCCAATCTTGACCTCTTCGACTGGTCGCTCGATACCGAAGACATGGAGCGGATAGACCAGCTCGACCGTCAGGAGAACGTCTACATGATCGACCTGGACGACGAGGTATACGGCGTGCCGGCCTGAGCAAGAGGCGGGGCGAGAAGCCCCCGTTCTCGTTACGCCGCGCCTGTCTTGGGGGGCGGTCCCACGTACTGAGCTCGGGGACGAATCACCTGTCCCTCCTCGTACTGCTCGATCATGTGGCCCGTCCAGCCCACCATGCGGCCCAAAGCAAAGAGCGTGAGGGCGGCCCCGGAAGGGAGGTCGAGTGTGCGCTCCAGCGCCACCAGGGCAAAGTCGAAGGCCGGTGGTCGGTCGAGCAGGTCGGGCCCGACGGTCTGCGCCGCCTCGGCAAACGCCGTGCCTGTGGACATGGGCCGCGTCGCCTGCAGCATTTCGAGGATCATCTGAGCGCGCGGATCGCCGTCGGGGTAGAGGCGATGGCCGAAGCCGGGCACCGTGTCGCCTCGCCGCAGTCGCGCCCGGACCGTTGCGCGAAACTGTTCGGGTGAACCCGCTTCCTGCAGGAGTGCAGCGATGCGGGCCGTATTGCCGGTATGGCGTCGGCCACGCACGGTGGAGAGGCCCGCACTCACGGCGCCGTAGGGCGTGGTGCCCGATGACGCCACGCAGCGGACCGCGAAGGCGGTGACGTTCAATCCGTGGTCGGCACTCAAGACGAGGGCAGCGTTGAGGAGCGGCAATGCCGTTTCCTTAACCTTCCACGCTATTCCCAGCCGCTCGGCGACGGGGCCGGGACGCTCGGTCCCGTGGTTCGATTCGACGAGGGTGGTCAGCAGGTCCATCAGGCGTGATCCTGTGCGTACGATGCCCGCCTTTGATCGATCATAGGCGTGATCATCCGTGTCTTCCATTTGGGGGAGGAGCGCCTGCATCTGTCCTAGCGTCGATTCAGGATCCGACGATGGACGTTCGTAAGCTGGCAGGGAGGTCGAGTTGATGTCAATACGGTCGTCGGTGTCCCACAGCAGAGAGGCAACGTCTTCGAGCGAGTGCGTCTTGGCCAGATGGCACGCGTCATGCCCACGGTAGTAGAAGAGCCCGTCTTTGATGAGCGTGAGGGCCGACTCTGCCACCGGCAAGCCCCAGTCGAGCGCTGTGCGGGCGGCGGCTTCTGGGTCAGTCCGCTGCTGGGTCCGGCGCTTAAGCCGTTGCACGTCATCAGCTCGATAGCGGCGGGCGCGATGGCCTTCGTCGGCGGGCTCGGAGCGGAGCAGTCCTCGGCTCACATAGGCGTACAGCGTGTTTTTGGCAATGTCTAATTCGTCGGCCGCCTCCTCGGCGGTAAGGTAGCGGGGCATTGGCGGATGCGTGGAAGGATGAAAGATGAGCGGAACCGTCACTGTCCGGTTCGGCAATTCTTAAACACATTGATTCAAGAATCAAGATTGACAACATCAGCACCGAGGTCAATCTTGGGGCCACAGTCATGCTGAACCAGATGCCCTCGTTCACGATGTCTACGTCTCGCACCGTCGATGATTTTGCGACGCTCTTTCGGTACAATCGGTGGGCCAACCGCCGGCTGCTCGACACAATGCAGGCGGCCGAAACCACGCCGGAGCGTGCATTGGAGCTGTTCAGTCATGTGCTCCGGACTCAAGATCACTGGTACGGCCGCGTGCAGGACACCGAGGCTGCGACTCTCGACTTTTGGAAGACGGAGTCCCTCGCGGCCTGTGCCGAGCGTTTGGAGGGGAGCACCCGCCGATGGGAAGCGGTGCTGGACGGACGAGCGACGGAGGATCTCGACCAGATGATTGCGTACACGAACTCCAAAGGTACCCCTTACCAAACCTTTCTCCGGGATATCCTCACCCATATCGTAAATCACGGCACGCACCACCGGGCCCAAATTGCGCTCGTGCTCCGGAACGCCGACATTGCTCCCCCGGCCACGGATTATATCTTCTTCGTGCGTGAGGAATGAGCAGGAATGGGCGCGGGCTGTGGAGTTTGGCACACGGCCCCTGATCACGCCCGGGTTTGCATCCATCCCCGAATTTCTGTCTCCGAATCCAATTCAGGCTCATGCAAATGTCTCGCTGCTTCGTCCTGTTGATGGCTCTTCTGATTCTTCCCGTCTCGGTACAGGCGCAGGACACGCCGCCAGACGGGCACATCATCGAGGGCCTAGAACATCCCGAAAGTGTGGCAAAGGGGCCGGACGGAGATACCTTCTATGCCTCGAACATTGGCGCGAAACTCGCTCCCACTGCGAAGGACGGCGACGGCTCAATCGCGCGTCTCTCCGCGGACGGCTCCGTCGAGACGGCCCAGTTTCTTCCGGCGTCGGACGAGGCGACCCTCCACGCCCCGAAGGGCACGGTCGTGATGGACGGACGCCTCTACACCGCCGATATCGATCGGGTGGTGGGCTTTAGCCTCGAGAATCGGACACAAATCGCCGACATTGGTCTTGCCGACAAGGGGGTTTCGTTCCTGAACGACATTGCCGTCATGGAGCGCCAGACGCTTCTTGTTTCTGCCTCCAATCAGGGCACGATCTACCGGGTGGATCTGGAGGCGGGCACCGCGACGGCACTCGATGTGGAGATTCCTGGGGTGAACGGGCTTGCATACTCGTCTGCCGATGGCGTGCTCTACGCCGTGAATTTTGGTGGGGAGCAGGGGGGGCAGTTGTGGACCCTTACGCTGGACGAGAGTGGGGCGGTAGAGGGGAGCACCAGCCGTACTCTGCTGGAAGGAGGACGATTAGACGGCATCGTTCTGCGCCCGAACGATACAATTTTGATTTCGGACTGGGGCGTTGCGGCAGACGCAAGCCCGACCCGGGCCCTCCATCGGGTGGAAGACGGAGGTACCGGCTCGGTAACGACCATAGCGCTTTCGGACTGGAAGGGACCGGCCGACTTTACCTGCGCTCAAGGACGAGGATGCTGGATTCCGGATCTTCCGGCGAGCGCAGTGGAGGTGGTGCGTCCTGCCGAGCGGATGAAATAAGGGGAAGAGGAGATGTCAATTACTCCTCTACCATATCAAACATCGAGCGGCCTGGGTCGTCCACTAAGACGGTCCCCGGACTGTCTTCAGTGGACTCGTCTTCCGAGTCGGAGGCATTGTCAACGTGGGTCCGAAGGCGAGCGAGCGTGTCGTGCAGGTCAGATTCCTTCGCGTCCTCTTCCTCCTCGGTCAGGTCCTGCAGGCGTTCGCTGGCGGAGCGCAGGCTCTCCACAATGCTCGGGGAATCGTCGTCTTCCTTCGCATTCGTCTCCGAATCGGCCTCCGATGGGGTAGGGGCTTCATCGGGCGAGTGCGGAATGCTGTCTCCCGATTCGGGAGAGGGAGGAGATGGTTCCTCCGCCTCGCGCATCTTGGCGGTGAGGAGAGTGCGGAGCATGTGGTCCAGCGATAAATTTCGCTTTGCAGCCATCTGCTCCAGCCACTCGATTTGATCTGGCGTTAGTTTTACCTCAAGCGACTCTAGCTGGTCGGAATCGTCAAAAGCGTCGGTAACAGGAACGCGCATCCGGGACGTAGGGGACTACGAAAGGGTCAGAACTGAATCACTGCGTACGGATAAATCGGCGGATGCCCTGATGGTTTGTACCGAGATGTTGACGATTTCTGGGGCGTGTTACTGTGATGTAAACGCCCCCGATACAGTCATACTTGAATCATAAATCAGGGGGCTCGGCTGATGAATGCGAGCACGTGTTGGGCAATCGATGATCCCCGTTCTTCTTGGAGGAAGTGCTCGGCGTCGTCGAGCAGGATGTTGGGCTGATTCGAGGCAGTCGGAATGAGCGTTCGGAAAAACGAGTGGGCCTCACCCAAAATGGGATCGTTGGGCGCAAAAAGCACGAAGGCGGGTTTGGACCATTCTGCCAATCGTGCCCGCGTGCTGCGCATGATGTCCGCTCCGGGGGCGTCCGGCGTCATGGGCACTAGGAGCGGCCAGGCAACAGCTCCCGCCTTCGATTCGGGAGTAGGAAATGGGGCTTCATAGGCGGCCTCCTCCGCGTCGGAGAGGGAGGAGGGATCGGCGAGCCCCTGTTTCACGACTCGCCCGATGGGGAGGTCTGGTACACGCTCGACGAATCGACGCCATTGGAGGAAGGCTGGACTTTTTTCCTCCTCTCCCGTCGGCAAGAAGGTGTTCAGGATGACCAACCGCGCGATCCGCTCTGGGTGCCGGGCGGCGTAGGCAAGGCCCAAAAGTCCTCCCCAGTCCTGCACCACGAGCGTAATGTCGGTGAGGTCGAGTGACGCGATGAACGCTCGAAGGGTGTTATAGTGGAGCTCAAAGGAGTAGTCCTCCACCGCCGTCAATTTATCCGAGCGCCCGAACCCGATGAAATCTGGCACCACGACCCGGTGGGATTCACTCAGAGGCGGAATCATGTGACGGTAGAGGTACGCCCAGGTAGGAGCGCCGTGGAGGCAGAGAATCGGGGGGCCGTCGCCCTCGTCCACGTAGTGCATCCGCAGGTCGTCCTCCACCGTCACGTAGTTCGGCGTGTACGGAAAGTCGGGTAGACCCTCGAAGCGCTCAGCGGGGGTACGGTAAGGCATCGGCGGTTAGGGGGTGAGTGCGTGAGTAGGGCATTGTGGGGGAGAAACGCGGGAGGATTACACGTCCGGCTGTCTTGAAACGACAATAGCGGGTTCGCGACAGGCAACCATTGTGGACGTTTACAAATCACTCTGAGCAATTCGACCCCCCCTACTCACAAACATCCACACCCCTTACTCCTCAAAAATCAGGTCTTTCAAGAGAGAGGGAGGCGTTCGATCTTCAACGAAGGCACGCCCTTCTGCTTCTCCCTTCTCGCGCATCTCGTTGAGGGGGGCTTCACTCGTCACCGAGCCGTCGAGAATGATGCCGGTTGCAATGTCGGCCAGACGCTGGCCCAGGTCCCCCTCCCGCGGAAGGCCCTGTCGGGTGCCCCGTTCGAGGGTGCGAATCGTATGATTGCCTACGGGGATGTCGAGGGCACGGCTTACGCCCGCGGTGAAGCCCACGACATAGGCAGCCGGCTTGGCTTTTAGCAAGACCGGAGCATAATCGCCGGGCAGATCGCCGACCTGTAAGCGAAGGCCGTCGGCTACGGTCTCGATGGCCTCGTCGGAATTCTCATGCGGCATGGAAGAGACAAAAGGATTGATGGAAAAACGTCGGACGCCTGCTCAACGGCTCTGGACAATGCCCGTTCAGTCAAAGCACTGACCCGGCGGATCGACGCTGACGTTCGAAGAGAAGGCTGGAGACAAAAGGGAGCAGTCGTCTCATGCCCTCGTCGCCGGACCGTGTGCGTCCGGGCTACGGCGCAGAGGTTGGAGGAGTGGTGGCAACCCCTACCCGCGAGTCGGCGGCTCCATAGTAGAGGAACCAGCGGTCCTGGAAAAACACAAGTCCCTCCAGAAAGGTCGTGCCCCGCTCGTACTGCCCGGTTCGCTCGAAGGCCCGTTCGGGCTTGATAAAGGGCTGCGGCGTGCGGTCGATCAACGCCGTTGGATTCTCGGCGTCGTACAGCGCCTGTCCCCCCGAGTACGTGCGATCCGGTAGGTTTGGATCTCCAGTCTCGCCGTCATTGCCTGCGTTGTACAGTACGACAATTCCTTGATCCGTCAGGATCGCAGGCGGTCCGGCCTCCACCAGCCACGAATCGAAGTGACCGTCTCGGGGCGTCAACACTGGCTTCAGGGCTCCCGTCGAGTCTCGGAGGGGCGTCCAGTCTATGAGGTTTTCTGACCGGGCGGCGTACACGTTGGGCACGCCCCAGTACATCCAGTAAGTGCCGTTGACCTTCGTTGCGACCAGGCGGTTACCCTCGACACGACTGAGGATTGCTCCCGATTTCGTCTCACGGTCGAGGGAGGGGAAAATTGGCCCATGCTTTGTCCAGTGGACGAGGTCCGGAGAGGTGGCGACGGCCAGTTGGGGCTGGTCCCGGTCCCACTGTGTGTACGTAAGCACATAGGTTCCATCCTCGTTCTCAACGAGACGAGGATCCTCGACCCCACCGGGCCACTCATGCTGCTTCTGCTCGTCCAGCTTCGGATAAAACACGGGAGTCGGGCGACGCGAAAAGTGGAGGCCGTCGCTGCTCGTTGCCATTCCGAGCCGGGACGTATGACCTCCAATTTTCATTGTCCCTGTTTTGTCTTCGGCCCGGTAGAGCACCACGACGGAATCTCCTCGAACGGCGGCGGCCGGATTGAATGTCGCCATGGCCTCCCACCGAACGGTCCGCTTTCGAATCGGACCATAAAACGTGGAGGTGGAGTCGGGAGTAAAGAGCGGGTTCACACCCTCTGGGCGCTGAAACGGCCCGATCATCCACTCGGAGGGCGTCGACGTAGAGTCGACGGTCACGGGTGAGGACTGGCCGTGAACGGAAGAGACGCCCCCGAAAAGAGCCCCGCTCGCAAGCAGGCTCGTGAGAAGAAAAAAGAGACAGCGCTCCATTGGCATGAGGTGTAGGGACCGGACAGCGAAACCGTTTAGGTCTACTCGAACGGCTTCGTCGGCGTTTCATGCAGTCGGGCAGCGAAGGGGCTCGGATGGAGTTATTCGGTCTCTTGAGAGGCATACGGCCCGAGGTGGATCGAGGGCTCATCGTAGCCGAGGAGAGTGGTTTGTACCCAGGCCGTGGCGTCGCGCTGGAGCATGGCGAGCGACGGCACCATGAGCATGAGCACGGCGGTGCCGAACAGGATGCCGGCGCCGAGGCTCACGGCCATCGGGATGAGGAACTGGGCCTGGACGCTCTGCTCGATGATGATGGGAAAGAGGCCGAGGAACGTAGTGAGCGAGGTGAGCAGGATGGGGCGGAAGCGCATCTGTCCGGCCCGCACGAGGGCGTCGGCCCAGCTGCGTCCCTTTGCGCGCTGCTCATTCGCAAAGTCGAGCATCACGAGGGCGTCGTTCACAATGACCCCACTGAGTCCAACGATCCCGAAGACACTGAGCAGGCCCAGCGAGATGTCGAGCGCGAGGTGTCCGATCAGCGCACCGATCCACGCGAACGGAATGGTGCTCATGATGACGAGCGGCTGCAAGTACGAGCGGAAGGGAATGGCCAGCAGGGCGTAGATGGCGAACAGGGCCAGCAGGAAGCCGATGACGAGCGAACTCTGGGCCTTGCGCTGCTGCCGCTGCTGTCCGCCGAACTGGTAGGTCATGCCCGGAATATCGCGCTGGATGGAGGGCAGCACGCTGCTGTTGAGGTTGGCGGTAACGGCACTGCCGGTCGTCACCGCCGAGTTGACGTCGGCGGTGACGGTGATGACGCGGCGGCCGTCCTGGCGGTTGATTTGAGTGGGGCCGTAGCTGACCGCCGCCGTGGCCACTTCCTCCAGGGGCACGTCGGCCCCGGACGGGGTACGGATCCGGTACTCGTCCAGGTCGGCGATGGCGTTGCGTTCGTCGTCGGGGAGGCGGGCGTAGACGCGCACCTCGTTCTGCCCGCGCTGCAGACGGTACGATTCGACGCCGAAGAATCCGGCGCGCACCTGCTGGGCGAGGTCGTTCAACGTAAGCCCGAGCGTACGAGCGGCAGGCTTCAGGTTGAGCTCGATCTCGCGCTTGCCCTGGTCGCGGTCGGACTGAATGTCGAACACGCCCCCGAAGCGCTCCAGCGAATCCCGCACGGCCGTCACAGCCCGGTCCAGCCGCTCTTCGGATGGAGCCGAAATCTCGACAGATACGGGCTCGCCCACCGACACGACGCTCGCGGTGAAGGCGAGGGAGCGAGCACTCGGAATCTGGCCCGTCTTCTCCCGCCACCGCTCTTCAAACTGCACGGACGTGACGGCCCGTTCCTCCGGATCGATCATCTCGAAGCTCACCTCCGCCACGTTCGACTGCGTGGGCGTAAAGCCGGCAGCATCGGGGCCGCTCGTGGCGCGCGGCTGCTGGCCGACGGTCACGTACACGTTCTGTACGAGATTCTGTCCTGCCTGTGTCTCCAGCTCCTCAATGGCGTCATAGCCCGTTTCTTGGAGCCGAGCCGTGATATTTTCGGTGCGCTCCGGCGTGGTCCCAGCCGGCATTTCCAGCTGGGCGGTCACCAGCTTGCCCTGCACACTGGGAAAGAAGGAGAAGCCGATGTAGCCGTTCGCGACGAAGCTGAACGAGATGAGCAGCAGCGCCAGGCCGCCACAGATCGTGACGCCGTAGCGTCGGGTGGCAAAGTTGAGGGCGTCGGTGAGCGGGCCGCGGACGAACGTCCAGAGCCCCGCTGCCACGCGCCGCCGCACCCGGTTGAGGCCGCGCACGAGAAGAGCGGAGGCCTCGTCATCGCGTTTCGGACTCTCGGAGAGGTGGTACGGCAGAATGAAGAGCACCTCCACCAGCGAGAGCAGCAGCACGATAATTACGATCGTCGGGATGTCGCCCAGGAATTTGCCGATCGTGCCGCCGATGAAGAGGAGGGGCATGAAGGCGGCGACGGTGGTGAGTACGGCAAAAATCACCGGAATCCCCACGCGCTGCGTCCCCCGAATGGCCGCGTCTAGTGGATTGCCCCCGTTCTCCTGCTCCGTGAAGACATTTTCCCCCACCACGATCGCGTCGTCCACCACGATGCCGATGGAGAGGATGAAGCCGAAGAGGGAGAGGAGATTGATCGACACGTCCAGAAACTGCATCACGATGAACGTCCCGATGAACGATAGGAAGATGCCCACGGACGTCCAAAACGCGAGGCGGGGAGCGAGGAAGAGCGTGAGGGCGACGATGACAAGCAGCAGCCCCAGGATCCCGTTTTCGATCAGCAGATTGAGCCGGCTGCGCAGATTCTCCGCCTGATTCTGCCAGATGGCCGCTTCGATCCCCGCTGGCAGGGACGAGGCTAAGTCCTCATCGAGATAGGTTTTCACCGTCTCTTCCACCTGGAGGACCTGCTCGTCGCCCGTGCGGAAGACGTTGAGAATGGCGGCGGGGCGGCCGTTGAAGCGGGTGATGAGGTCCGAGTTGGTGGCGAACCCGTCCTGCACCGTCGCCACGTCACCGAGTCGGAGGGTGGTGCCGTCGGGACGGGAGAGCAAGACGAGGTCCTCAAAGTCGGTCTTCGTGTAGTTCTGCCCCTCGGTGCGGATGGTGATCTCCTCCTCGGCCGTCTCGATGTTGCCGCCGGGGAGGTCGAGGCTGCCCTCGCGCACGAGCTGGGCCACGCGGCCCAGGGTGAGACCGTAGCTGCGGAGTGCCTCACGCGACATTTCCACCGAAATCTCGTAGTCCCGCACGCCGCTCAGCTGGATGAAGGAGATCTGCGGGTCCTGCGTGAGATCGTCCTTGACGCGCTGGGCCAGCTCCTTCAAGACGCGCTCGCTGGCGTCGCCGTAGAGGGCAATCTGGAGGGCCTGCTGGCGGTTGGTGACCTCGGTGACGATCGGCTCCTCGGCCTGTACGGGGAACGCCGTGATGCGGTCGACTTCCGATTTGATGTCGGTGCGGGCCCGCGAAAGATCGGTGCCGCGCTTCAACTCGGCGGTTACGAGGCCCACGTTCTCGCCCGCGGTGCCCAGGATGCGGTCGATGCCCTCCACGCCTTCGATCCGGTCCTCGATGCGGCGGACGATGGACTGCTCGACCTCTTCGGGGGAGCCGCCGGGGTACGTGACGCGGACCTGGACGGCGTCGAGGCTAAACTCGGGGAAGACCTCCTGTACCGTAGTGGTGGCCGCGCCAATGCCGCCCAGCAGAATCAGCAGCATCAAGAGGTTGGCCGCTACCCCATTTCGGGCGAACCAGTCGATTACTTTGTTCATCTGTAGAACGTTGGCGGGTTGAAGGTTGGAAGGTGGAGGGTCGGAGGGTTCAGAGTTGGAGGGTTAAGGGTTGGATTGGTCCCAGTCGATTTCATAGCGCACCCGTCCCTCTTGCACTCTTGATGCATTGGGGCGGGACTTCAGGTAGCGGATGAGTCCGTGGATCTGCCGGGATGCTGTATCGCCGAGATTGTACGTCTTGTTGAACTCCTCCTCGCTGATGTACTCCCGATCTTTGGCGAGATACAACTGGGATTGCACCTCCGCGGCGGATCCTCGTGCGCGACCGAGCAGATCAAGGAAAACCTTTTGGGTGCGGCTGTTGAAGCCTTCCGCAATGTTACTCATCACCGACACGGCGGCCCGCCGAATCTGATCGCGAAGACCGAAGTCGCTGGCAAACGGGTCGTCGTCAGATAGACCATACACGAGATTGCAAAGTTCTCGTCCCGTCTTCCAGGCGTCCAGTTCCTCAAATCGCGTAATCGTGGCCATCGTCTCTCAGGTACGATTTTCGTCGTCGAAAGAACGCTCAACACACACAACTTTTAACTCCCACCAACCCTTAACCCCCAACCCACTAACGCTCAACCCGAACTCTCATACTGTCGGAGTGGACGCGCAGGTCGGTCGTGATGATGCGGCTATTCGGATCGAGTGTTGGGGCCAGAAACGTTTGGTTTTCAACAGTTTGAATGAGCTCGACCGGTTGCTCCACGAGCATCGAGTCGCCCACGGCAGTCCAGACGGTCGGGGGCTGGTCTGGCGCACGCGTGTGAACGGCCCGGCGTGGGACCACGTGGTACGTTCCCGATTGCCGTCCTTGTATGTCGACCGTCGCGTACGTGCCCACGGCCAGCGGCGGAGGCGCCGTCCCATACGACTCGTCCGGCATGTGCGACGCGACCGTCCCGTTGTCCTCCAACCGGTACGGATTTTCGACCCGCACCACCACATCCACCGTTCGCGTCTGCTCACTGATGGCGCCTTCGACGCGGTGAACGAATCCGTCCCACGAGAAGGAAGTGCCACCGTAGGTGTGTGACACCGTGGCGGGCAGGTCCACGGACGTGCGCCGGGCGGCGGTCGACCAGAGATTTTGGATCAGGGCCGCTTTGCTGGACGGGAGGGAGACGACAATTTCCACCACCTCCGTGCCGTAGACGGTGGCGACGGGCGTGCCGGGGGCAAGGTAGGCCCCGAGATCGGCCTGCTTGGTGCGCACCATGCCGTTGAAGGGCACCTCCAGCGTCGTGCGGGCCAGGCGCGTCTCGGCGTTGTCGAGGGCCGCTCGTGCACTTTCGAGGTTGGCCTCGGCCTGGGCCACCTGCGGCTCGTTGAAGACCAGTCGCCCGAGCTCCGTGCTGTCCGGCTCCGGCGCCTGCCCCGTCCGCTCCCGAATGCGCTCGTAGTCGCGACGGGCGGCGCCTGCCTGCTCACGGGCCTGCAGGAGCTGTACCTTTGCCTGCGTGACCTGCGCCTCGGCTTGCTGCACGGCGTTCCGGTAGTCGGTGGGATCGACTTGGGCCAGTACTTCGCCGGCTTCAAAGCGTCCCCCGCTCACGAGCGCTTCCGACACGTCGACGAGCCGCCCGGCCACCTGTGTCGTGAGCTGAATTTCACGAACGGGGCGGACGGTGCCGGTGCCCCGCACGAGCAGGCTCCCGGAGCGCACGTCTACCGGCACGGTCGACACGAGGGGCGACTGCGGCGGGGGCTCCTCCTTCGGCGGCTGGGGCGCCAAAAGCCGAAGCAAGACGACGATAGCGACGGCCCCCACGAGGAGTCCGCCTCCGATGAGGTACCACTTGTAGTTGCTGAAGTCCATGACGCAAGTCGGTTGCGAAAAAACGAACGGACGACGGTCTCCACTTCCCGTGTCCCGCTAATCCGTATGGGCGGACCGGCGGTCAGCCATACGTGGAGACGCACGCTGCACCTACTGGAACAGGCGCGGGTCCTCGACCGAGTCGGTATCGGTCCACGTGCCGCCTAGGGCACGGTGGAGGGCCAGCCGGGCATTCACGGCCGCCAATCGTGCGGCGGCGAGGCGCGTTTGGGCCTGCACGAGGCCTCGCTCCGCATCCAGGAGCGAGAGCACGTCGCCGATGCCGCTCTCGTAGCGGTCGCGTTGGGTCTGGAACGAGGCGCGCGCCGAAGCCACCTGCTCTTGCAGGAAGCGGACGCGCTGCCGCTGCTTGTCGTAGGCCACGAGCGACGCCTTGACCTCCCGAAACGCGGTGAGGACCGTGTTCTGGTAGGCGGCGGCCTGCTGCTCGTAGCGGGCCTCGGCGGCATCCAGATTGGCGCGGAGGCGTCCGCCCTGGAAAAGCGGGGCGGTTAGCTGCGCGGCAAAGTTTGCAAACCGCTGGTCGATGTTAATCAGGCTTGCGAGGTCGCTGCTCTGTGTGCCGCCGGTGGCGGTGAGGGACAGGCTCGGCAGCATCTCGGCCCGTGCCACCCCAATCTGCTGGCGGGCGGCCTCCAATCGGAGGGCACTTGCCCGCACGTCGGGCCGCTGCATCAGCAGGTCGGACGGCAGGCCGGCGGGAATCGGCGACAGGTCGAGCGAGGCATCAATCGAGTCGGGGAGGAGGGCCTGCTCTTCGCCCGCGAACCGTCCGAGGAGCGTGGCAAGCCGACTCTCGGCGTCGTACAGCTGGCTCTCCAGCTGCGGCTGCTCCGACTGCGCGGCTTCCAGGCTCTGCCGGACGGTATACAGTTGAAACGACGGCGTGAGGCCCCGCGCGTATCGATCCTTCGTAATTTCAAGGCGTTGCTGCAGCAGGTCCACCGCCTTTTGGCCCAGCGCCACCTGTCGCTGCAGCGCGGCGACCTGGAAGTAGGTGGAGATTGTTTGGCTGATGACGGAGATGCGGGCCGTCTGCAAGTCGGCCGCCGTCGCAAAATACTGGCTGAGTGCCGCCTTGCGCTGGCTCCGCACGCGCCCCCAGAAGTCGAGCTCGTAGGAGAGGCCAAGGGTGGCCTGGTAGGTGGAGAACTCGAAGCGATCCGGGAACGACTGTTGCTGTCCACCGCCGGGCGCACCGCCACCATTTTCGCCGTTGCCTCCGTCCCCTCCACCGCTCCCGATCGCCCCCCCGATGCCTGTGTTGGCCGGCTGGTTCTGATAATTCAACTGCCCGTTGGCATTCGCGCTTGGGAAGAGGGGCGCACGTGCAATCCGAAACTGCGCCGCCAATTCCTCCACGCGGGCCTGGGCGGCTGCGAGGTCAAAATTGGCGGCGAGGGCCGTGTCCACGAGCGTCGTGAGCGTGGTGTCGCCGAAGGCAGTCCACCAGCGCTGGGCGTCGTAGCGGGCCGTGTCGGCGGTTGCGGCAGGGAGGACCGTATCGGCCGGGGCAAACGTGGCGGGCAACTCCCGTTCGGCTTCCGGAGCGGGCATCGACGGGGTGAGCGAGCACCCCGGGAGCAGGAGTCCGCCCGACAACAGAAGCACGCTGAGTAGGAAGAAGAAAGCAGAACGGTGCATGGGAGAGGTCGGAAAACAAGAAGAGCCGACCGGGCGGGTCGGCTGTACATTACGGATTGGGTCCGGGTCGTTAGCTCGGCGCAAGGCCGTGGTAGACGAGGTCGAACAGGTGATCTTTTCGGTTTTCCACGAAGGCGTCCCAGTTATTCTCTGCCGGGGGATGTACGATCTTCACCGTCGGTTGGGAGACGAAAAAGAACAGACACATAGAGATAACGGAGATGACCGTATGAGTGGGGTCCACCGACCGAATCTCTCCGGCCTGAGCCGCCGAGGCAATGGTTTCCACGAGAAACTTTGGCGGAGCGTCCCCGGCCTTCATTGCTTCGCGCAGATGCGTTCCAAGAAGCGACCCGCCTGTGAGGTTTTCATTCACCATGAGCCGCATGGCGTTCTCATTCGCACGCACAAAGTCCACGTAGCCGTCGATGAAGGCGCGGAGCGTCTCTTCGAAGGTAGGCGCCTCCTCCAGCGATTCGCCAAACGACGCCATGAAGCGCTGCATCGTAAAGCCGAACACCTCCTCGTACAGTGTCTCTTTGTCGCGAAAGTAGTAGTGGAGCATGGCCTTGTTGATGCCGGCAGCATCCGCAATTTCCTGCATCCGGGCCCCACGTTTGCCCTCGCGGGCGAAGACCTGCAGGGCGGCGTCGAAAATGGCCCGCTCAGTGTCGGAGTAGTCGGCGAGCGGGTCGGCAGCGTCGGGCATGAGGCAACAGTCCATCTCAATCTCAAAAGCAGACACCCAGGCCAACGAGATGACAACCGCCTGGTTCAACCATTTGGTTAAAACAGATGGGTAAGAATGGGTGAAGGGCACCGGTCATCTGGGAATCCTGATGCGGTGACGGTCCCCGTCGCGTCCTCGACGAAAGCGGCCCTTAACCCGTTCCTCACAGAGTAGAAATGGGCATCGCCCCGGACCTGTCGTGTACCACGGACGAGAGTGCGCGCAGGGATTCTGCGCTTCGTGTTTGTATTCCGACATCAATTTCGACCTTCCTATGACGTTCGACATCCCCCTGTTTGCTTCGTTGCTCCGCCGATGGTCGCTGCTCGGCATCGGCGTGTTGGCCCTCGGCCTGGTCGTCGTGGGGTGTGACAACAACGGCGGCGTTCCCGCCGAGGAGCGCACCGTTGCGGGCATCGTGTCTCTCTCTCAGGCCAATACGAGTACGCTCGCTGGTGCCCTTGAACAGTCCGATCTCGCTGATTCACTGAGCAATGAGGATACTACCCTCACGGTATTCGCCCCAGTCGACAGTGCGTTCGACAACATCGACAAGGAGGAGTTGACCGAAAACGACGACCTGCTCAGCGAGGTACTGACGGCCCACGTCGTGCCCGGGCGCGCCCTTACCGCCGATCGGATTGAGGACGGGAAAACGGTGGTCACCATGGAGGGCGACAGCCTCACCTTGTACGTCGACGACGGGGCCGTGCAGGTGAACGGGGACGCCGTGATCACGGCCGACATTGAAGGGACGAACGGCGTGGTACACCTCATCGACGAGGTTCTTCTCAAAACTGCCGACGCGGTGGACCGCGTCCGGCTGGCGCCGCAGTTTGGCCTCTTTTCCGACCTGGTGGGAGAGGGGGAGCTTGCAAGTGCCCTTCGCGAGGAGGACCGCACCGTCTTTGCGCCGACCGATCAGGCTCTCCTGGAGGCCTTCGACGAAAACGACAACGGGACGCTCGACGACGACGAATGGCCGAACGACGCCGGATCGACAGTGCGGTACCACGCACTGCAGGCGGTCTACTTTGCCTCCGACGTGCCCCCCTCCGCCACCGAGTATCCGACGCTGGAAGGCTCGAACGTGACCCTGAAGCGGAGTGACGACACCGTCACGGTGAACGACGCCGCGGTGACGAGCCCGGACATCGAGGTAGAGAATGGAGTCCTCCATGGCATCGATGCCGTTCTCCACCCACCGAGCCAGTAGTGGGGTCGGCACGGGGCATAGCATCTCGCCAGCTCACCATTGCCCTGCGTCCTTCAGCGCCGGGCCCGCTCCGTTCCAGGAGCGGCGTCCGGCGTTTGGCGTCGCGGGGAGGATTGCGGTGAAGGGCGGCGTTTTCGGGTCTCGGCGCTTCGTACTGCGGACGTTCCCCCTACCGAATGACCCGCAGCTTGGCGAATTTCAGCTTCAGCTTCTTGTTGCCGATGTCCGAGCCGAAGTAGACAACCGCGGTGGCCTTCTCGCCCTCGCCCTCCACGGATTGCACCTTGCCGTCCCCAAATTTTGAGTGCTCCACCCGGGCCCCCGGCACGATCTCACCCTGACCCTCGTCGTAGACGACGCGCCGCCCGCTGCCGCCGTCGGTCGATTCGATGCGGCGGAGCCCGTCCGACGAGCCCTTGTTTTTTCCGTTGCCGCTCAGGTTTTGCCGGTAGTAGTGCGGGTCCATCTCGTCGTAGCTTTCGGTGGACCCGCCGCCGGACGTGAAGCGGTCGGACTCCTGCTCCAGTTCGCCACCGGCTTCGGTGCGCACCACGTCGCTATCCACTTCCTCCAGAAAGCGGCTGCGCGTATTGGAGGTCTGCTCGCCGTAGCGGTACCGGCTGCGCGCCCAGCTGAGGTAGAGGCGCTTCTCGGCCCGCGTCACACCGACGTAGAAGAGCCGCCGTTCCTCTTCGAGTTCGCTTTTTTCCTGCGTCGCCTGCTCCAGTGGAAAGAGCCCTTCCTCCAGTCCTGCGATGAAGACGACAGGATATTCCGTTCCCTTCGCGGCGTGCAGTGTCATGAGCGTCACCTTGTCCCCCTCGTCCTCCGCTTCGTCCTGGTCGGTCATGAGGGCCACCTCTTGCAGGAACGTGCTGATGGTGGCGTCGTCCGTATTCGCCACGTACTCGGCCAGCGCACTGATGAGCTCCTGCACGTTTTCCCAGCGGCGTAGATTCTCCTGCGTGTGCTCCTTCCGCAGGTCGCTGAGGACGCCGGCATCCTGGATGAGGTCGCGCGCCAGCTCGTCGGCGGGCGTGCTTTCGGCCTTTGAGGCGTAGCGGGCGATGAGGTGGCGAAACTTGTCGACCGCGTTCACGGCCCGCGTGCCCAGCGTCTCGATGCTCTCGGCCCGTTCGATGGCCTGCCAGAGCGAGAGATTGTGTTGCTGCGCGTAGCGCTGGAGCCGTTCCTGCGTCTTGTCGCCGATGCCGCGCGTGGGGTAGTTGATGACGCGCTGCAGGCTGGCGGAGTCGTTCGGATTCACCAGCAGCTTGAGGTACGCCAGCACGTCCTTGATCTCCTTCCGCTCGTAGAAGGAGGTGCCGCCGATCACGCGGTAGGGCACATTCTCCTTGCGCAGCGCCTCCTCAATGGCCCGGCTCTGGGCATTGGTGCGGTAGAGAACCGCAAAATCGCCATGCTCCATGCCTTCGCGCAGATGCAGGTCGCGGATCCGTCGCTCAATCTTCTGCGCCTCGTCCTTCTCGCTGAGCGCCTCCATGAGCGCCACGTACTCGCCCTCCGCATTGTCCGTCCACAGGCTCTTCTCGATCTGGTCGTCGTTCTGGTCGATGATCGAGTCGGCCAGCCGCAGAATGTTTTTGGTGGAGCGGTAGTTGCGCTCCAGCCGGATCGTGGTGGCCTCCGGGTAGTCCTGGTCGAACGAAAGGATGTTGGTGATGTCGGCCCCGCGGAAGGCGTAGATGCTCTGCGCGTCGTCACCCACCACACAGAGATTTTGGTGGCGGTCGGCCAGCTTGCGGGCGAGAACGTACTGGGCCTGGTTCGTGTCCTGGTACTCGTCAATGTGGACGTACTGCCAGCGCCGCTGGTACTTTTCCAGCACGTCCTCGTGCTCGTTGAAGAGCTCGATTGGCTTCAAGAGCAGGTCGTCGAAGTCGAGCGCGTTGGCCTGTTGCAGGGCGCGCTCGTAGGCCGGATAGATCTTCGCCGCCGCCTCCTGCTGATCGCCCCGCGCCAGACTCTTGTATTCTTCCGGCCCGATCATCTGGTTTTTGGCACTCGAAATCATGCGCTGTACGGCCCGCGGCTTCACCACGTCCCGGTTGACACCCGACAGCTGCCGGGACTGCATCTGCTGCTTGATGATGCGTTTCGAGTCGGAGGTGTCGTAGATGGAGAAGTCCTGCGAGTAGCCGATCTTGTCGCCCTCCATCCGCAGCAGGCGAGCGAACGACGAGTGAAAGGTGCCCACCCACATGCCGCGGGCGTCGTCGCCCACAAGGTCTTCTACGCGCTCCTTCATCTCGGAGGCGGCCTTGTTCGTAAACGTGAGCGCCAGAATGTCGCGCGGCTGGGCCCGACCGGTGGCTAGGAGATAGGCCATGCGGTGGGTGAGCGCGCGCGTCTTGCCGGAGCCCGGCCCCGCGATAATCATGACGGGGCCTTCGGTGGTCGTCACGGCCTCGCGCTGCTTCTCATTGAGGCCGTCGAGGATCCGTTGTTCGGCCTCTGGGTCGGGATCGACGGTCGTGGGCTCGTCGCGAGTGAGGTGAATGCGGCGCATGCGGGAGACGGTAGTTCAGAGAAACGGAAACACGACATCCCTATGTACGGCGTGGTCGGATCTGCGTTCGCCCCGAATGTTGCGGCGGGAGAGGCAGGACGCCGAGGGTCGGACACGATGAGAGGGACGTCAGCGCAGGCTCAGGACGTCGGGTAACGCGACGCATTCCGGGCTCCGTCTCCGGGAGGAAGAGCCGATTGCGGTTCCACGGCGGGCTCCAGGCGGAAGGCAAAGTGCTGACAGGCGAGGCCTGCGTCGGCGCAGGTGCGGGCAATCTGCGTCCGCTGTGCCTCCGAGGTGTTTCGGATAGGCACAATCACTTCGTCCACGTCGTAGGTCGCGGCGAGGTGCGAGAGATCCTCTGTGCTCCCCAGCACCTCGACTCCCTGTACTTGTAAAGCGTGTTGGGAGGGATCATCGTCCAGAAGGCCCACGACCGTGCGATCCATCCGGTGGCGGAGGTGGCGGAGGACGAGGAGGGAGGGATCGGTGCTTCCGTAGATGAGGACGTGTCGTCCGCCGCCGCGCTGCACGGCAAAATACTGGCGGAGCGCCCGGAAGCCGAACCGCGTAGCCCCAACGAGACCCGTTGCGATGATCCAGTCGAGAATGAGGGCCGACAGAGACACCGTTTCGGGGCCGTACAGGACGAACACCCCCCCGAGCGTGCCCGCCGAGGCCAGGGTAGAGGCCTTCACGAGCCGCACCACCTCCGGCGTGCCGGCGTGCCGCCAGACGCCGTGGTACAGCCCAAACAGGTAGAAGACGCCAATTTTTAGCACCACGATCCAGGGAAGGGCCTGCACCGTGAGGTCGATCTGAGCGGCCGGCGGGGTGCCCCCGAATCGCAGGTGCACGGCCACGATGAATGAGGCGACGACCACCAACAGGTCCGCGACCATGCCGCCGAGCGATTTCCAGTAGATGCCCCCGGCGATGGCCCGCATCAGAGCCCCGATTTTCTCGGTGAGACTGGGCGTATGGGGCGCAGGCGGATCGTACGACCGGCTCCCGACGAGGTACAGGCCGAACAGAATGCTTGCGACTCCTCCAAGCAGGATGAGGGCCAGGAAGAGCTGCGCCGTGCTCCAGAGGAGCGAAAGGGCCGCCAGCGCAAAGACCGCACTGATGCCACTGAGTCCAATGACGGCACCGCGCTCCGAGAGCCCAAGGCGGACGAGGCGATGGTGCGTGTGGTCGTTTCCGCCTTTCGTGACGCGGCGTCCGCCCAGAATGCGCGTCACCGTCACAAACGTCGTGTCGAAGATCGGGACGGCCAGCACCACGACAGGCACGAGCGTGCCGGTAATCGGCTCACCGGTACTCTGGACCCCAAGGGCGACCACGGCCAGCATATAGCCGAGGAAGAGGCTTCCACAGTCCCCCATGAAAATGCGGGCCGGCTTGGCGTTGTATACGAGAAAGCCCAGGCTAGCTCCCGTCAGCGTTGCCGCGACGACGGTGAGGCCCAACTGTCCAATGACGCCCCCGATCACCGCGAGGGCTGTACCGGTCACCGCCGTGAGACTGGCGGCAAGCCCATCGAGGCCATCGATGAGGTTGACGGCGTTCGTGACCCCGATGATCCAGAGAAAGGTGAGTGGGATCGACACCCAGAAGGGACCGCCTCGCCAGAAGGCATGGCCGGCGTAAAGCAAAAGGGCAGTGGCACTCACCTGGGCGAGGAGTTTAACCTCGGGACGGACATCCCAGAGGTCGTCGGCAAGGCCTACGCCGAAGATCAGACAGGCGCCGAGCCACACCGGCCAGGTATAGGTCGGCAGGGCACCGCCCCCCAGAATGCCCGTCGCTACGGCGAGAAAAATAGCAATCCCTCCCAGAAGGGCGACCGGCTGGTCGTGCCAGCGGTCCGTTTGGGGATGGGCGATCCATCCGCGGTGCCGGGCCACCCGCAGAACGAGGGGCGTAATCAGAAGACTTGTGAGAAGGGCAAGACTTCCTCCGATCCAAGGGGCGAGTGAATACCCACGGACGGATCCCGAGAGGACTGATCCCCACACGTTCAGGAGGGAGCCGTCAAATGGAAGAAGCGAGAAAGACATGCAGTGTAGCAATAAGGACGGGAACGGATTGGAGGCGAAATGAGATGCGACACCCATCACCGTTAATCAAGCCTGAAAGGTGTCCCTCAGGATAGAGGCCTCGAAGCTTTCTTATGAAGAGTTCCGAGATCTAGCGTAGAATTTCACAGTGGCGGTCTCGGAAGGGAGAGGTTCCAGGAGGAGAAGCAGTTTTGTTACTGATCAAAAACGGTGCCGATTATGAAGTCTGGGCTGTGAGACCCGTTGGCACCAAGGCTACAGGTCAGACTCTTCGTATTGTTCATGTTGATTCGAAACGGCAACTACTTTCCGTGCCTCCTCCAGGTCCTTCTCGACCATGTCGTGTGCAAGTTCTTCTAACGTGATTTCGGGAGACCATCCAAGTGCGTTCCGCGCCTTTTCGGCCTTGCCCAGCAGCTGGTGCACCTCCGTCGGGCGGTAGTAGCGCGGGTCGATCTCCACGACCGGCCGCCCGCTCTCCGCGTCGTACCCGACCTCGTCCTCATCTTCTCCTTCCCAGACCAACTCCATCCCCGCCGCCTCGAAGGCCATCTCGCAAAACCGCCGCACCGTCGTCGTCCGCCCGGTCGCCAACACGTAGTCCTCCGGCTCCTCCTGCTGAAGCATCCGCCACATCCCCTCCACGTAGTCGCGGGCGTGGCCCCAGTCCCGCTCCGCATCCAAGTTGCCGAGATAGGTCTTCTCCTGCAGGCCGGCCTGAATGCGAGCCGCCGCCCGCGTGATCTTCCGCGTGACGAAGGTCTCCCCCCGCCGCGGGCTCTCGTGGTTGAAGAGAATGCCGTTGGAGGCGTGAATGCCGTAAGCCTCCCGGTAGTTGACCACGATCCAGTAGGCATAGAGCTTCGCTGCCGCGTACGGGCTGCGCGGATAGAAGGGCGTCTCCTCGGTCTGGGGCACCTCCTGCACCTCCCCGTAAAGCTCCGACGTGGAGGCCTGGTAGAAGCGCGTCTTCTCCGTCAGGTCCAGGATCCGGATCGCCTCCAACAGCCGAAGCGTGCCCAGCGCGTCGACCTCCGCGGTGTACTCCGGCGTGTCGAAGCTGACCTGCACGTGGCTCTGGGCCGCCAGGTTGTAGATCTCGTCCGGCTGGGTCTCCTGCACGATCCGGATCAGGTTCGTCGAGTCGGTCAGGTCCCCGTAGTGAAGGAAAAAGTCGACGTCCTCCTCGTGGGGATCGGTGTAGATGTGGTCGATCCGGTCGGTGTTGAACTGCGAGGCCCGGCGCTTGATGCCGTGCACCTCGTAGCCCTTCTCCAGAAGGAGCTCTGCGAGGTAGGAGCCATCCTGCCCGGTAACGCCCGTAATCAGGGCCACCGGACGGTCTGCGCCCGCGCGGTCCTTCGGAATTTTGCTCGTGACTTCTTTGTCGGTTGGCATGAATGTGTGCGACGGTGAACGTAGAACGGAAGACGTGCAACGCAGAACGTTACTCTGTGCTGTATTCCGGGGGATCCTCACGGGCGCGACCGGAGTCGTCCCGATTCTTTAGGTGCCGGATGAGGTGATAGAGCTGACGCGACACTTTGTCGGCCAAATCAGACACGGCTCTAAACTCGTCCTCATCAAGATAGCCCTGATCTCGTGCGACGTACAACTGCGACCGCACCTCGCCGGCGGATGCCTTGGCCGTTCCGAGAAAATCGATAAATTGAGGACGCGTACGACTCTCGAATCCCTCTGCAATGTTGGACATCACACTAATCGCCGCCCGGCGAATCTGGTCTTTAAGTGTCCAGTCGTCCGTAAATCCGTCTTTCTTGCTCAGGGCGTAGACGTGGTTTGTCAGCGTTCGAGCGGACGTCCACACACGGAGGTCTTCAAATCGTTCGGCCATGACTCTCAACGCGAAAAGCGCCCGTTCAACGTTGTACGCTCAACGCCTCTTGTTCGCGGTACCAGTCGTAGGTGTTCTGGAGGCCCTCCCGAAGCGAGGTCTCCGCCTCCCAGCCGAGCGCGTCCAGGCGGCTCGTGTCCACCAGCTTCCGCGGGGTGCCGTCCGGCTTCGAGGGGTCGTGTTCAATCGGCCCGTCGTGGCCGACCACCTCCTGGATCAGGGCCATCAGGTCGTTGATCGAAAGGTCCTCCCCAACCCCCACGTTCAGCATGCCCTCCGGCGCCACCTCCCGAATCGCCTCCTCCGGCGTCTCCAGCACAAAGCGCACCGCATCGGCCAGATCCTGCGCGTAGAGAAACTCCCGCTTCGGCTCACCGGTGCCCCAGAGCGTCACCGGCGCGTCCGAGCCGTCCGGCGCAGCGCCCTTCGCCTCGTGGGCCTTTCGCAACAGCGCCGGCAGCACGTGGCTCGTCTCCAGGTCGAAGTCGTCGCCCGGCCCGTAAAGGTTGGTCGGCATCAGGGTCAACATGTCGTCCCCGTGCTGGCGGTGGTAAGCCTCGCACAGCTTGTGCCCGGCAATCTTGGCCACCGCGTACCACTGGTTCGTCGGCTCCAGCGGGCCGGTCAAGAGGCTCTCCTCCGACATCGGTTGGTCGGCGTGCTTCGGGTAGATGCAGGTCGAGCCCAGGAAAAGCAGCCGATCAACACCCGTCTCGTGCGCGGCCCGAATCACGCTCTGCTCGATCGCAAGGTTGTCCCCGATAAAGTCCGCCGGATAGCGGTCGTTGGCCAAAATGCCGCCGACGCGCGCCGCGGCCAACACCACAAAGTCCGGTTGCTCCTCCTTAAAAAACGCCCGCGTCGCCTGTGGGTCCCGCAGGTCCAGGGCCTCGGAGGTGCGGCCGATGAGGTTCGTGTAGCCGGCCTCTTCCAGGTGCGACCAGATGGCCCGCCCCACCATCCCTCGGTGGCCCGCAACGTAGATTTTTGCGTCGCTAGACGTCAAGCGCATGTTGGAATCGAGACGGATGATGAGGGGAGCCGGATTTCAAACTGAATGTATCGTAGGGGCGAGGGCCCCGAAAGGTTCTTCTTTTGGTTGAGGACATCATTATCTGCACGCGGAGGGACGGTGTAGACAAGCCGTGCGTTTGATGGTCGTCCGCTAGGCCAGAAGTGGGGGAGCTTCCGGAGATTACGTCTCCAGTACTGTTCGGAAGAGGCGGTCGAACTGCTCAATGGCCTCGGCCCGAGCGCTGGATACGGCACGGTGGGCGCGTTCAGATGCCTCGGCCCAGCGATTGGGATCTGCGTGCCATTCCTCAATGGCCTCTGCGAGGCGAAGGCCGGAGGGGGACGGAAGCACCGTGCCACAGTTGTGACTCTCAACCAGGCGGGCGGCCTCGCTGCCGGGAGGGCCAAGGAAAAGGGCAGGTCGTCCCACCCCTAGGGCTCCGTACAGCTTGCTCGGCACCACAAGTCCTTCGAGTTCCGATTCCATCGTGACGAGGTGGAGGTCGGCTGCACTCAGGCTCTGGGCAAGTTTCTCGCGGGGCTGGAAGGGAAGGAACCGGACGTTCGATAGGGAGCGTTGGTCGACCTGGGCTTGTAGCTCGTCTTTTCTGGGGCCTTCGCCCACGAAGAGGAAAAGGACCTCGGGCTGCTCGGTTGCAAGGCGGGCGGCGGCGTCGAGCACGGCGTCAAAGGGGTGAGCCAGTCCCATGTTGCCCGAATACATCACCACGAACCGGTCGTGCAGGTCATGCTGGTCCCGAAATGGATTTTGGTCGTGGGGGATGGGGGCAACCTCTGATGGAGGCCAGTTTGGAATGACCGATACCTTTGATTCGGAAAGTCCCCGTTCCTGGACGAGACGCTCCTGCATGCAGCGTCCGACGGCCACCACGTGATGATGATTCCGAAGCGCCCAGGTCGACAGGCGGCGCATTGTACGAGCGAGGAGCCCGTCGGTCCCGATGACGTCGACGCCCGCAGCCACTTCGGGATACAGGTCCTGCGCCCAGTGAACCGTTCGAGCGCCCGTGAGTCGCTCCAGAAGGGGGCCCAGCACCTTGAGCATCGGCGGGTCTGTTTTGGTGACGATCACGTCCGGCGCTGGAATTTGCAGAGCGCGTGCCACGAAGGCCGGAAAAAGAGACGCGTACGCCAGTCCCCGTTGCCACGTACGTTCCCGGGTGAAGGGAAGGGCACGAACTCGTTCAACATGCACGCCATCCTCCGTCACTTCGGTACGAGGAGCATCCGGGGCCGGGCCGGTGAGCACTGTGACCCGCCAGCCGCGACGGACGAGGGCCGGCGTAAGCTCGGAGAGGAGGGTGCCGGTGGCGCCTGAAACAGGAGGGTAGACGCGATTGAGGACGCAGAGGTGAGGGATAGTCGGAGTGGGACGGTTACAAAAGAAGCGGCGAGGTCGTCGGAGGAGAAGGTGCAATGGAAGGACATGTTTCCCGGGTCGGGGAGAGCGCTGACGAACGGATTCGACTTAGAACCTCTAACAATACCGTCCTGGCACACCGTCGCTCTGAGCTTGACTCAGAGCCCATCTACCCGAATGGTGAGGGCTCACCGATCGTTGGATAGGTTCTGGCAATCTAGATTGCCTAGATCAAGTTTGGACATCTAGATGCTGGGAATCTCAGATTCCCTGGAGCGACGAGGGAGAGTCGCTAAACCCTACTTGCCATTTTTGTTAGAGCCTCTTAGCACCTGACGCCCTCCGCGGGATTGACCCGTCGAGAAGGGAGCCCGTCCAATCTCTCAAGGGACCGGGACTCTGTCTCGATAACAGTATACGAGTCCATTCGCAACGTTGTCGGTCGGGTTTTATGATCTATCCAAACATTTCTTGTTCTTTCCACATCTATCGTTGGGGAGACGAATGTCTTTTATTGGTCGACAATTCCGAGCAACATCTCACGCCGAGGCCAGCAGCACGGCGCGCCGCAGTTCGGTCCAGCGTCCCTCCGTGGCCTCCGGATGATGTGGGTTCTTTTCCCGCAGCCACATCTCGACGGTCGTGAGGTGCACGTCGTCCTCCGCCCGGCGCGCCACCTCGCGAAACACGGCGTCGGTCGTCTCGACGTCCGGCTCGCCCATCACGTTCCACGCTATGGTCGCGTACTGTTGGGTGGTGGGGGGCACCTCGACCGTTTCGTCGATTCCGGCGGGACCGAGCGCGCGGCGACGCAGCTCGTGCTGGATCACCTGTCGGCGGACCGTAAGGGCATGGTAGCGGAGAGCCGTTTGGACGTGGGCGGCCTGCTCCTCCGCCGTCATCGGGCCCGTGGCCGCCATCGGGCCGGGATCCGGCAACTGTTCGCGCAGGGTCTCCAGCTCCTCGTCGATCGTCGCGCGCAGCGCCCGCAGGTCCGCCGGCCCCAACGAGTCTACCTGCGCGGTCGCATCGTCGCACGCCTGGCGCAGTCGCTCGCGCCACTCCGCTCGAAGGTGTTGAAGGGAGCCCGCGGCGGGATCGCTCATCGGCAGTGAAGGGGCCGTGATCGAGAATAGAGGAGGGAGAGGAAAAGCAGAGCGACAGGATGGGGTTCCATACCCCCTCGCCTATGTTTCTCGTGCTCTTGCCAACAAGCGGCTCGGAGTCCCCTCGTGCTGCAACAAGCAGCCCTGTCACACGCAACCCATTCCGGGACCCGCATGTACGTATGCACACGCCGTCGCTGTCCCCCCGGACGAATGATTCTGTGCCCATGCTTGGTGATTTGCAGGAGTTGAAGGCCTCGCACTACTTCGCCCTCATTGATGAGGACGACAACGGCCTCGTGGATGCGCGCGACTTTGAAATACGAGCCGAACGGCTTGCTGAGGCCCGAAATGTGACCGACTTCGACGCACAGGCCGAACTCCGCGACCGGGTCATGGCGTGGTGGGAGCATCTCTGCGCGGTCGCCGACCTGGACGACGACGATCGCGTGACGCGCGAAGAATGGGAAACGTACTGGGAGGCGCTGCAGGCCAGTGTCCGCCAGGCCGAGGAGGAGAAGGGACGAACGATCCAAAGCCTTGAGCGGGCGGCACGGGGGACCTTCCAGGCCATGAACATGACCGATACGGCACACGTGACCGAAGAGGAGTATGCCGCGTGGCTGGAGGCGTGGGGCGTGCCGGAAAGCAAGGCCGCCTTCGATCGCCTCGACCGCGACGACACGGGCGTGCTCACGGAGCAGGATCTCGTTATGGCCGTGAAGGAGTTTTATCTGTCGAACGATCCGCAGGCGCCCGGCAATGTCCTGTACGGAGAACTCCCGTGGTAGCCGGCCGTCTCGTCCAGCAGCTTTGACGAAGGGGCTTCTTGTCCATTTGCTCGTCCCGATATACAGCGTCGGTGGGCGACAGCATACTGCAGCGACGCCAGCGGACTGTTACACGTCATTTATCTGTTCTAAGCGATCTCAAAATTCCCCTGGCAGGTCGATCCGAGCGTGGCAATCTGAGATTGCCAAAGCCGAGGAGCCTTTCAAAAGCCATGGACTTCGGTAGGGATATTTCTCGACGATGGATATCTGAGAACGCGTTGTGCTATGGGGCAAGGCATGTGCACGGCTTTGGAAGACTGCTTCTTCCGAAGGAAAACATCACAACCGTCGCTCCAGGGAATCTGGGATTCCCAGCATCTAGATGTCCAAACTTGATTTGGAGCCCATCTACCGATTGCGGAGACCTCCTCGTCCAGTCGGATGGGTCCCAAATCAAGTTTGGGACGACAAAAAAAGCTTCTTTCTGACGTTTGGAAAGGGGCACACATACCGTCGACATATAGCACAAGCCGTTCTGAGATATCCTTGCTCGAAATGACGTGCCGTAATTTGGGAATTTTGAGATCGCGGCCTCAACTCGCATGTTCATCTGTAACGGTCCACTAGCGGCTGCGAGACGAGAACGCGCATGTGTCCCAGGACGACCCCCTCGTCCATCGAGTGGGCCCGCGTCAGTCTGACCCCCCCTTTGGAATCTCCACCCCCATATTCCCGTATCCACACTCCTCCGCTCAGCATCGGGCACGTCATTCGTACCATCAATTCACTTCCGCGACATGGCTGGCGACATTATCGACCGCAACAACGTGAGGATTGCCAGCGAGCACGGCCGGCCCATGCTCTTTGCCCATGGGTTTGGGTGTGACCAGACCATGTGGCGATACGTGGCCCCACGCTTTGAGGACGACTACCAGGCCGTTCTTTTTGACTACGTAGGGGCAGGCGAGTCGGATCTCAGTGCCTATGATCCCGACCGCTACGATTCGCTGGACGGATACGCGCAGGACGTTCTCGACGTGTGTGAGGCCCTGGACCTGGACGACGTGATCTTTGTTGGGCATTCGGTGAGTACCGTCATCGGCATGCTTGCTGCCATTGAGCAGCCCGACCGCTTCGGGGAACTCGTGCTCATCGGCACGTCGCCGTGTTATCTCAACGACCCGCCCGACTATTACGGCGGTTTCGAGCGGGAGGACCTGGAGGGGCTTTTGGAGATGATGGACAAAAACTACATGGGGTGGGCCGACTATTTTGCCTCCCTTCTCATGCAGCAGGCCGAAGAGGCCGACGACGTGGTCGAGGAGCTCGATCGGAGTTTTTGCTCCACCGATCCCCACATTGCGCGCCAGTTTGCCGAGGTTACGTTCCTGTCCGACTACCGCGACGCCGTGCCGGAGGTGCCGGTCTCGTCCCTCCTCGTGCAGTGCCGAGATGATATTGTCGCTCCGCCCGAGGTGAGCCGATACCTCGAAAAGCACCTGCCGGACACGACGTTGGCCATGCTCGATGCCGCCGGCCACTGTCCGCATCTGAGTCACCCGGCGGCCACAACAGATGCCATCCAAGACTATCTCTCGCCCAACGGGTCGACGTAACGCGACCGTCGATATGGATTCGCTCCTGGACACTGCTCCCTGCGGCTTCGTCTCGTTCACGGACGACGGCACGATTCAGGCCGTCAATCAGACGCTGCTGGGATTTACGGGTCGTTCCCGGACGGAGGTGGAGGGCACACACGTCGAGACGCTGCTCACGTCTGGGGCACAACTCTTCTACCACACGCACCTCTTTCCCCTCCTCAAGATGCAGGGGCACATTGATGAGGTGTATCTGTCCCTTCAAACCCGCACGGGCGATGATCTGAACTGCTTGCTGAACGGGAAGCGAACGCAGCGCGACGGGTGCACCGTGAACGACCTCGTTCTCGTTCCCTTCGAGGAAAGAAACCAGTACGAGGACGAAATCTTGCAGGCCAAACAGGCCGCCGAGCAGGCCAACCGGGCAAAGGATAAGTTTCTGTCGACGGTCTCCCACGAGCTCAAAACGCCCATCAGCACCATTAAAAGCCTGTCTCAGTACCTGGCGATGGGCGTGCGCGGGACGGTGACCGACGAGCAGCGGGACTATCTCCAGCGGATCGAGGATGCGGCCGATTACCTGAGCACGCTGATCGAGGACATTCTCGGTTTTGCCCAGCTAGAGGCGGGCACCGTCGACGTAACGCCGGGGCCCGTTTCGATGGCGGAGGTGTTGGCTCGGGCCGAGTCGCTGGTGGAGGTGCGGTTCGACGAGGCCAACCTGACGTACGAGCCGGCCTCGTGTCCGCCCGATCTGTACGTGCAGGCCGATCCTGATCGTCTGCAGCAGATTTTGCTTAACCTGCTCACGAATGCGATTAAGTTTACGCCTGCGGGGGGCACCGTGTCTATGAGCGTGGACACGACGGAGGAAACGGCACAGATCCATGTGCACGACACCGGGCACGGCATTCCGCAGTCGAAGCAGGCGCACATCTTCGACCCCTTCGTGCAGGCACAGGAGGGGGCAGGGTCAGAGTTGGACAGCGGGGTTGGGCTCGGACTGGCCATCAGTCAGGACCTGGTGGAGGCCATGAACGGACGCCTGGCTGTGGAGAGCGTAGAAGGAGAGGGCTCCACGTTCACCGTGACCCTTCCGCTCACTGCCCCACCGCACGGGGCGTAGCGGGACGAGCCGAGCCCGCATTGGGAGAGCCTCCGTCTATCACCGGCGGCGTTGTGCGGAGTCCGGAATGACCGTACGGGTCTTCACATTGCCGTTACGATGAAGTACGTATTGCCGACCGGTTCCCGAACCCCTTCTTTACAGGTGCCCACTTCCGCACTCCTTTACGGGAATCGTTGAGAATGAGGGGACGTTCGCGATTGGCTCGTCCGCTGGCTCGCGATGACAGGATCTTGAGGTAGCGAAGGAGCCCACCCGTCCCCATCCCTTTGGAATGGTCACAGCAGACGATTGGAAAAAGGCCGGCCGCAGGGGGAACTCATCCCTTCGCCCAACCTTCACTTTGCATGAGATTGGGCCGTTTCCCCTTGTCTTCTCGGCGGGGGACAGCATGGGGACGGATTTCGTGTCGCCGCATCATTTCTTTTCGGCGGGGGGCCTACCCGCGCCTCGTGCGGCACAGCGGCTCGATGGACATGGCTCTCGCCTGTTCTGCTCTTCCGAGTGTCTCCTCGTTTCCTGATGTCTTCTTCGAACGGATCGCCTGAACGCATTTCTGAGATGGGCTCACTCTACCCGGAGGCATCGGCCCCGACCGGGGGCGCGTCGCCCCAAGAGCATCTCCACACGCTGTGGCGGGGCAAATGGTTGATTTTTGGTCTCGTCGTTTTGCTCGGCGGGGCGGCCTACTTGTATTACCAGAGCCAGCCGCGGCAGTACCGGGCCACGACAGCCCTGCTCCTCAACGAGACGGACCGTCCGGAGCGGATGGCCGAATTTCTTCCGGTTCAGCCGTCCAACCAGGTGGGGCGCGACCTATACTTTCTGCGCAACTCGCAGGTATTCGCGCGGGAGGTGGCCCGAGTGCTTCGCACCCGCGCCGATTCGCTCCAGCCCAACGAGGGGGCAAGTCTGTTTTGGACGGCGGCGGGCACGCCGCGCTCACAGGCCGCCCTTGCGGCCCGCCTGCACGGGGCTGTGAGCGTACGTCGGGACGCGCAGGACGTGCCGGCCCTTCGGATCAGCGTGACGAGCTCACACCCGAAAGAGGCCGCTCTCGTGGCCAACACCTATGCCAAGGTGTATCGCGACCATCTGCGCCGCACCAACAGCGCCCGGATGCGGAGCACCCGGCAGTTTCTCGAGCAGCAGAAGGAGACGCTCCACGACCAGCTGCAGGCGCTCGAAGACTCGATTGCTGCGCGAGTGCGGGCCAGCGGCCAGCTCGGCCTTCTCAGTCCGGCCGACAGCGGGCTCGGGATTGTAGGAGAGGCCAATCAGCTTGCCCAGAAGATCTCGGATCTGCGGGTGCAGAAGGGGCAGGTGCGACTCGATCTCAAGATGGAGCGAGCGCTTCTCGACTCGGCCGAGGCGCGTCTCCGTCGCATACGGCCCAACCTTGCCGACCGGGCGGCCTCGATGACATCGGAGCGGCTCCGGCAGACGCACGAACAGATTGCGGATCTTGAGTCCGACCTGCAGGCCGTCAAGGCGCGAAACGAGATCCTCTCCGCCGAGATGCAGGCCCAGGTGGACAACATGCAGGCCCGCCTAGAATCGCTCCGGGAGAAGGCCAACCGACTGGCCAAGGAGTACGTGAACCAGGCGCTTTCCACTGACGCCATCAACCCGATGGGGGGGAGCGAAGGCGGGAGCCTGTCGTCCGTGGTGGACCTGCGGCAGCAAATCACGAAGCACCGCATCGCCATCACGCGCCTCTCGGCCCGGCAGGAGGTGCTCAACGAGCGGTTGGACGAGCACCGGGCGGCCCTCCAGCAGTCGCCCGACCGTACGTTGGCCCGGCTGCGCCGTCGCAAGGGCACGACGAAAGAGCTCTTCGTCTCGCTGTCGAAAAGTCTCCAGCGGGCCCAGGTGGCGGAAGAGTCGACACCCGAACAGGCGAGTATCATCCAGCGTGCTGGCCCCCCGTCTACGCCCATCGCCCCCGAGGTCTGGAGCAAGGTCCTGCTGGCCACTCTGCTGGGCGGCGTGGGCGGCTGCGGCCTCGTGCTGATGTACGATCGGCTTGACGATGTCGTGGAGGAGCCCGAGGATCTTGAGCGCAGTCCGAACGAGCTCTTTGGAGCCATTCCGGAGTGGGAGCCGGACATGATTCCGGATTCAGACAATGACCGGTCCGACTGGCCGGGCATTGCCTCGCCCTTTTCGCCAGCGGCTGAGGCGTATCGGCACGTCGCGACGAACGTCCGGCTCGGCCTTCCGCACGCGGTGACCACGCTTCTCGTCACGAGCCCCGGCGCCCGGGAGGGCAAGACAACGACCACCGCCAATCTGGGAGTGGCCCTCAGCGAGTCCGGGCGCGACGTGCTCCTCGTGGATGCGGACCTGCAGGGCCCGACTCTGCACAAGATGTTCGACATCGAGCGCACACCGGGGCTCACCGACCGGCTCGCCGACATTGACGACGGAATACGGCTCTTGCACGCGCCCGACGAGGCACAGGAGACTCCTGGGGGGGCAGATGGGGAGGCGCACGCGTTCCTGCAGCGCACCCAGCAACAGCAGATGGGACGGCTGGGCGTCCTGCCCGCCGGGACGGAGGTCCCGCAGCCCGCGCTTCTGTTGCAGGAATCCCACGTGGAGCCCCAACTTCAGACGCTTACCGAGCAGTGGGACGTGGTGCTCTTCGACACGCCGCCGGCGCTGCTCTACGATGACACCTTTCGCCTTGCGGCCCTGACCGACCTGGTGCTCCTCCTCGCCGCGGCGGGCGACACGCATCAGAGTGCCTTTCGGGACGTGCGCACGCGGCTGGAGACCGTGTGCCCGCACAGTGTGACGGCTCTTCTCAATCGTCACCGTCCGTCGCCCAGTACGACCTACGGATACACGTCCTATTCGTACCCGTCGACCCGAGCGGAAGAGGACCGAGCCGCGCGGTGGCGTCGCCGCGTCTCGCAGGGCCTGCGGCGCGTGGTGAAGGGATGAGCAGCTCCGTACGGTGTGCTCACCGGCAATAGGAGAGAGGCGCGGGGGCGAGGGGCGCATTCCTTCTCCGATCGCTTTATTCGGGAAGGGCAAGGCTTATTGTAGCGCCGCTGGACTGTGCCTTTGCGAGATTAACCGCAGGAGCGACACACCCCGGCACTGGATTTACCGTCTTCTGCAAAGGTCAATATTCTCTGTGTAGCGTCGTTGGAGTCCAACGACGCTATAATGGCTGTTCTGTGCGAGTTCGTATGCTCGCGTTCCTGACATCTGCATTCCAAGAGTGTTGGGGCACTACAGGAAGAGAGGATCGTCCGGTCGCCTTCGTGCCGTTCGAAGGAGACCGACTCACCCAGTTCTGAGCACACTCGTCACTCCGAGCGGAGCGCAGTGGAGCCGAGGAGTCTCATTGCGGGGAGGGGCCACTGATCTCGTGCACCTCTTCTCACGTCGAAAAAGTCCGACTTCCGTTCTGGGCGGACCCTGCCGGAAGCGTTATGGATTGGGGGGGGCAGAGTGTCTACACATCCTAATGCCCGTCGAAGCGTCCCCGGAGCCGGAGCCATGCCCAATCCGCCGTACTACGTCTACATCCTCAGCAACCGGCACCGGACGGTCCTGTACATCGGAATGACCAATGACCTCCGACGTCGTCTCCGAGAACACCGCGACGGGCGGGACGGAGCATTTACGACCCGGTACAATGTGTTTGACCTCGTGTATTACGAGCGGTACCCGACCTCCACCGCGGCCATCGAGCGGGAGAAGCAACTCAAGGGGTGGAGACGGGAGAAGAAGGACGCGCTCATTCGAAGGGAGAATCCCGACCTGGAGACGCTTTCGCCCCCGGTGGAGTGACGGCAGTGCTCCATTTCGAACGTCTCCGCTTCCGGTAATAAGATTCCTCCACTCCGGGCCGACAGTTGTCGGCCCTCCAGTCGGAATGACGATGGTGCGCATGACTGGCGCCTTCGCCCCATTCGTCCCTCTGGAAGATGTCAACCCGGCCAGTTCTGAGCACACACGTCACTCCGAGCGGAGCAACGCGGAGTCGAGGAGTCTTCTGAATATGAATCGGCGTCGCTCTTTGCGACGGCCGACCGTCACAGTTCGCGCACCACCGTTGCCGGGTTGCCCGCCACCACCGTCCGCGGCGGCACATCCTGCGTGACGACACTCCCGGCCCCGACGACGGCCCCCTCGCCAATCGTGACGCCCTTCAGAATGAGGCTCTCCATGCCCACGAACACGTCGTCCTCAATGACGATGGGCGCGGCGGCGCCGGCGTTGATATCCTCAGCGCGCGCCTCCGGGGTCAGGGGATGAAAGTCGAAGTCGACGATGGACGCATTGCCGCCCACCAGCACCCGATTGCCGATCTGTATCTCCTCAGCGGCGACGAGGGTCGTGCCCGTAAAGCCACAGTTCGTGCCAATGTCGATCGCGGCATCAGCCCGGCGGGTGGACAGCACGACGGGCGCGGTGGGGGCGAGGGGATTGGAACGGGGCCAGGAGCGGAGGGTGAGCCCGTTGCCCATTTCGATCTGGCTGCCGCGGTGCTTCTGGATGATGGGTCGCCCAAAGATCTTCCAGTCCTGACCCCAGGAAATGCCGTGCCACGCGAACTGGGCGCGGACGAGGGGCCAGGCAAGGCGGCGGCGCAGCTCCAGGGTCGCCGTCCAGGGCATGTTGCGGACTTTGGTCCAGGCGTTGCTCATGGAAGGCCGTCATTCATCACGAGGGGCATCGGCTGAATCGCGCAGCCGGGTATCCAGACGAGTAAGGGTCAGTAGGAGCTCGGCGTACGTGCGCTGGAGCGTGTAGTACCAGCCGGGCCAGCCGTCGAGGATTAGCCCTTGCCCGAAGAGACAGTAGAGGGGGACGAGGAGGGGGCCGAGCACGTCGGTTCGTCGCAGCCGGTCCGGAAGGTCGAGGTCGCCGCTGTCCCGCAGCTTCTCCGCTTCTAAGCGGGCGTACTGGCGCTGATTGTCAAACCAGCGATCCAGGGGCTTTCGGTCGTCGTGTTTCAATTCGGTGTCGAGGGCTTCTACGGCTCCATCCACAGACAGCCGTTGCGTGTGGCCGTCCTGCACGTACCGCGCCACCTTCTTGCGAAAAAGCACGACGCGTGGGGGGTACAGGTTGGCACGGATGGGACTTCCGAAAACGCAGTACGTGAACGTCGCCCGGTAGCCTGCAACGTCGGAGGATGGATTCAACGCCGTCATCTCCTCTACAAATGCAGTCGGAACCTGATAGTCGGCGTCGAGCGACAAGACCCAGTCGCTCTCGATCTGATCAAGCCCATAGTTCCACTGACTCGTGTGGTTGTCGAACTCACGCTGCACGAGGTCAACATTGTTGAAGGAGTCCGCTAGCTCGACGGTCGCGTCGTCGCTGTAGCTGTCGACGATTACCACGCGCTCGGCCCAGGTGAGCCGGTCGAGCGTGCGGCCGATATTGGCCTCCTCGTTGTAGGTAAGGAGGAGGGGGGTGATTTCCTCTACATTCATCCGGATGAATCATCAATGAACGATACGCTCGCGGGATTCTCTTCGAGAAGCCACTGGTAGGCGGTCTGCATCCGCTCCCCGACGGCTTGCCACGTGTACGTGGATTCCACGAGTTGTCGTCCCCGCCGTCCCATCGTCTTTCGCTCATCGTCCGTTCGGTGCAGTGCCGCATGTAAGGCTTCGCGGATCGCGTCCGGTTCCGGTTCGACCCACCATCCACAGTCGTGCTTCTCCAGCTCCTGCCAGGGGGTGCCCGTCGTCGTGAGGACGGGCACCTCCGCGGCCAGGGCCTCGGCCACGACAATGCCGAAATTCTCACTGTAGGTGGGCAGGACGAACAGGTCTGCAGCAGCGTATTTGTGCCACTTGTCGGCGTCGGGGACCGGTCCCGAAAACACGACCGTTCCGTCCAGCCCCAAATCGGCGGCCTGTGCTTCCAGCTCCACCCGATGGTCATCTTCACTGGGGCCAACCAGCTCCAGCGTCCACCTCTCAGGCCGCAGGGCCGCCCACGCGTCCAGCAGCATCGGCAGGCCCTTCTTCGGATGAATGCGCGACAGGAAGAGGGCTCGCTTTCCGTCCGTCGATGTCCCGTCCTCGGGCAGCGTGCTGGGCAACTCAACGCCGTTGGGAACCACAGCGACGGGTTGGGACATACCGAGGGCGCGCAGATTCTCAACCTCCGCCGGCGCCGTGGCGTGGAAGAGCGAGGCCTGGCGAAAGATGTGCTTCTGGTACAGGTGCCACGCGGCCCGTTTCTTCCCGGCCTGATGCGACAGCGACCAGTTCGTGACCATGCCCCGTGGTGTAGCGACGAGAGGCACACCGGCCCACCGCGCCACCCAGGCCGATATAGCATTGCTGGGCAGCCACGCCCCGTGGTCGTGAATCACATCGGGTTCCACTTCTTCGACGATATCCCACAGGCGGTGGTAGAAGCCGAGTGGACTCCGGAGCGTGCGCTGGAAACGGGTTCGCTCCTCGATGCAGTGAACGTGTACGTCGCCACCGGGAAGAATCGGTTCCTGGTCCGCCGTCGGATCTGCAGGGATGGATGTCACCAAGTGTACCTCAACGCCCTCCGCGTCCAGGGCCTCGCAGAGCGCCGGTACGCTGCGGGACGTCCCGCCGTGATCGGCGCGGGTACTTCCGACGATGTGAACGACGGTCAGCGACATTTACCAGACTCGATGGGACGTGTTATCGAGAAATGGCGAGATCATAGCCAAGTGACTTAAGCTGCTTTCCAGCGATCCGCTCAAACTCTTGGATTTCAGTTTGATTGAGTTCGTCTTTCCATTGACCAACGCTCGATGCATCGATGGACCGGTTGAGTCGATCAAATTTGTCGTGATGAGCACGCGGATCTTCAGCTCGACGGGTCATCGACAATTGTTCTTCCTCGAATGGAAGTCCGACCGCCTGCATGAGCAACACCAATTCCTTCTCTGGAGCCGACACCAAGTCCTCGTAGGCTATGTCGACAACCTGTTCCGTATTTACGCTGAGGCGCGCTCGAATGCATTTTGCCCAGTACCGAGCAAACTCGTCTACACTTTCGCCATGCGGGATGGAGGCCGAGCGGGCCGATCGGTAGCAGTCTCGCCCATCCCGGTGGATGTGGATGACGGTTGATCTTGGAAAGTGCTCTACCAAAAACGCCGTCTGTAGAATGTGTTGTGGCGTTTTTTCTACGAGAATTTGCCCCCCCCTCTCACTCCTGAATGCATGAGCGGCTGCGTCAAAGAACGCGACGAGGTCTGCATTTTCCTCGAAGAGTTTCTCCACACGGGACGGTTCCAGTCCAAAAATGCCTCGCTGTGAGATAAACACATTCTGCCACGTGAAAGCCGCCGTTTCTGCCTCCCACGTACAACACGCAGAATGATTTCCAAGCAGTACTTGCAGGAGCGTGGTCCCGCTCCGAGGTGCTCCGACCACAAAAATGTGCTTCTCGGTTGACGTGGAGGGCTGCCACCTCCAAAGTATATTCTTCACAAGATGATACGGATTTCGAAGATAAGCTTTTAGAGGATGGCGAACATTTTTGATCAGGTGTCTCCAGTTCATGGATGAGACTCTTTTCAGATAGTACTACTAGCCCAATGGTAAGGGGGAGGCTAGAAGCTGAGCGTACGTGTTCAGAAAGCGTTGGCCGGTGGCCTCCAGGGAGAAGAGTTCCTCTGTTCGCTCGCGTCCCCGCTTCCCGATCGTATCGGCGCGAGCTGGAGCACTGAGGATGTCTTGCATTGCGGCCGCAAGGCCTTCAGCGTCGCCGACCGGGACGAGTAGTCCCGTCTTTCCGTCAAGCACCGTCGTGGACGGGCCACCGCACGCCGTGCTCACCACCGGACGACCACTTGCCATTGCCTCTAAGATGGTGAGCCCAAGGCCCTCCTCGTCGGACGAGACCACGTAAAGTGCCGCGTTGCGGTATAGGTCCGCAAGCTCATCCTTCGACACGTCTGCTCGAAACGTGATTGCGGATCGAATGCCAAGTTCCTTAGCAAGATTCCAGGCGCCGGGGGACGGGGTCGAGCGACCGGCGAGTACGAGCGGAGGTGGCTCATCAATGCACTGGCTCAACTGTGCATATGCCTCGAACAAGAGCTGAACGTTCTTCCGCGGATCCGCGAACCGGCCCACAGACAGAATATATTCGCCATCGGAAGGTGGTGGGCCTGGTGTGAACTGTTCTGTATCCACGCCCGGAGGGGCGAAAATCACGTCGTCGGCTGGCACGTGGTCGGCGACGTGGTCATACATCCACTGGTTTTCAACGAAAATCGCGTCGACGTGCTGGAGCGCAGTGTGATCGAGTCGATCAGTGACTCGTGTCATCCACCGACGCCACAAGGCTGCAGGATGCAGTTGTCCATCGAGGGCTGACGTGCGCTCCTCCCGCGCCAGCGTGGCTACCTGGAGGGTCACTGGGGGAGCCACGTGCCGAGACACGTGGGCCCAAGCCGGCGTCCCGGCCACGACCTGCACCAGGTCGTACTGGTTCAGGCGCTCCGTGAGTATCGACCGGGGTTGGTAGCGGAAGTACTCAATCTCTGACGCCCACGCTCCAACGTGGTCATAGGATACGCCGTTCACGGACTCCGATCGTACCTGGACACCGTCGGCCCACGTCGACGGCGCTCGCAGATGAACACTGGCCCGGTCACTTGAGCCGAGCGCCACGGAGATGACATCTGCGTCGTACCGGTTAGATTCCGAGATCAAGTCGCGGAGGAAGTGGGCGACTGTTGCAACCCCGCCCGAGGTGGAGAGATCGGGGACGACGATGGCGATTGTTTTTGGCTTCGCCGTGGAATTCATACGAACCCGTTTCTTGGTTTTGTCTGGGCCGAAATCGGAACCGGGCGAGTTAACATCTCGGCAGTGGAGGGCCTCCGTAATAGTCAGAGATCATCAGGGTCCCGATGAATCACAGAGTCGGTGGTAGCAGCCACTCATGAACTCAGTAAGCGTGTCGGCGACTGCAGCGTTCCCGCGTTCATTTAAGTGAACGTGGTCTCGGTAAAATTTTTTCACTCCAGATCTCCGGGCCCATCCCTGAGCGAGATTGAGTACAGGCACGTGCATTGAATCTGCAACCTGAAGAAATTGATGTCTCCGGGTTGATGGTTCAGGTCCTTCTATCTTTCCGACAACCTCGCCCCTGTTCGGGGTATGCACGATTACGACTGGTGTCTCGGCCGCTTGAATATCACCAACCAGCGCTCGAAGGGAATCGAGATTTTGTTTCAGCCGAGCCTCGGGTTCAGGTGTGTTCGAAGGTGTGTCAGAATTCGATGATTGTGCCTTGCTCCCCCATTCAGGCAGGTATGGTTGAAGGCGCGGCCACAGGTAGCGCCTTCCCAACTCCCCGATCGCCAGTGTCGGGTTTTCGTTTGGATAGGAGGGATGGCGGCCCACGATCTCTCCCGTGCTTTTCGCCTGTACTAGATCGTGGGTACCGATTTGCAAAATCACGGCGTCACTCTCAAAGAGTCCATACCGGTCGACGTAGGCCTTCAGGTTCCCAATACCCCACGATCCGGCTGAAGCGTTCAGGACTTCAACCGGTGTTTTACATTGGCGATCCAGAATCTCTTCGGTCTCCTCCGGAATCGTTTGGGATTGATCCGTTAGTACGCCTCCCCACGTCACCGAGTCCCCCAGAAAGAGGATACGTGTGAACGTGGAATCCGGTCGGGTCATCAGGTTCTCACTGCGCTGGTGGTACCCGTTGATGTGCACGCGATTCGTGAATCTGTACGTGTTCTGATTCGCCTGAAACACGTACCCGATCGTCGAGTCCGCCTGAAGGAGCGGCGGTGTCCCCAGCCCCAATCCGGCCCGTAGTGACACTTCAAAGAGAATTGCCAGCAGGAAGAGCCCTATTCCCGTATATGCTGTGTATCGTGCCCATCTAGACTTCATTCCTGACCAGTCTCTTTCGCTCGGTTCTCTGACGAGGAAGGATTCACCACTTCAACCAGATGACGGACGACACGTCGGCGGTATGCGTCCCATGTGTAGTCTTTCGCAGCCGCAACGGCAGCCTCTCGCATGTCGGCAACAGCCTCAGGATGTTCGACGCACCACCGCATTCGATTGGCCAGTGCTTCTACGTCTTCGGCGGGCAGGACCCATCCACTTTCGCCGTTCGTCACCACCTCTTTCGCTCCCACGTGCTCGCTCACGAGAGCGGGAAGACCCGTGGCCATGCCTTCCACCACCACACGGCCGAAGGAGTCGAATCGCGAGGGGAGTACGAGTACGTCGGCCTGCCGGTAGGCGTGGGCCAGCTCGTCACGATTCAGATATCCAAGCCGGTCAATCTTTGGGCCACTATCTTCAAAGAGGCTCTCATCCCCCTTTCCTGCAACCAGTACCTGATGTTTCACTCCCTCGCCGTGTAGCAACTGGGACGCCTCTAGCAGAACGTCGGCGCCTTTTCGACGGTCGGCATGTCCAACGAGAAGAAATGTGAACGGGTCGCTCGGTCTCTCAGGTCGCGGTTGTTCCGGAGGGGCAAAGTCTGAGAGATTCGTTCCCATCGGCACGCTTGTCACCTGTTCGTTCGGAAGACCTGCCTCGACGTAGCTTTCTCGGGCAAGCTCGGATACAGTCAACACGTGATCGGCGAGGGCAATCTCTCGGTCTTTGTGCTTCGTAATTCGGTTGTGAGCTTCCTCCGATTCGAGAGGCTCGTACGCCGCGTCCTGCCACTCGTGATGAAAGCTTGCGGCATCGAGAATGGTCGTGGCCCCCTGCTGCTTTGCCGTCCGAAAGGTATGGAACGCCGCGTTCTCGTAACAGACGACGGCATCCACGTCTTTGGGAAGACGGGCTGCACACCAACGGTCGAACCATTCCATGGCTCGGTGCTGCCACACCACCGCCCGGGCGGGTGAGCACACGGCCTGCGCTACGCGCCGGACGAACGGCTCGACGTAGCAGTGCTGCACAACGTGGCCTGGCATCTTCAATGTGTCCTGTGGACTCCGACGGGCCAGCAGCCAGTACAGCGGCCCCTTGCTGCTGGGCAGAGCCGAGGGTACGCCCGTCCAGTATTCCGCCAGGTGCCCCTGTGCGTTTAGCGCCCGGGCCAACTGATGAGAGTGCTGCCGGCCGGGGTGAGTGACGAGGATGCGTGGTTTGCCCATTGGGGAAATCGAAAACGCGAGGTGCCGAGCGCGTGCTGAGTAGATGCGTGCCGTGACAAGTGTAGTTATCTTGTGGCGGTCGCAGCCTCCACAGGTGTTTTCTGTGGAGGAACCGCGTCTGTCCGCACTTGCTGATAGCTCCACGTGTATATCACGAAGCCAACGACGGTCCAGTATGTGATGGCTGCCATATTCGTGAATATGACAGGCAAGAGAATGTGGGTGATGCCTTTTCCGACACCGACAATGCCCACAACCACCTCGAATGCGGAGTTCGCGGCGCGGAATACCTGATAAGCCATCCAGGCCACAAAACATTTCAAACCGAAGAGCACGAGCCACCCGATTCCCCCAAGCTCGAGGACGAGACGCATGACCCCATTCTCTACATATCCTCCCGGGATCCACGATCGCCCCTGATTCCCAGATACGAGGCGAGGGGCCCCCTGGTGAAACGTCCCAACCCCATACCCGAGAATTCCTGCTCGCTTAAGCCCGTTAAGGGGGCCCAAGAGCGTGTTAATCGTTCGTTTCGACGGATCATCGTGCGCAGTCTCGACGCGATCCTGCAAGGCCATCCATCCCTCATCCAGATTCGTCTGCGCTGTAATACCAAACACCAGTCCCCCAACGAGGATTACACTCAGCACGAGCGCCGTTCCTCCCCTCTTCTGACCTAGAAGAAGTAGTCCAATGCCGGCGATGAGAATTCCAAGAATGAGAACCGGGCCGCGGGACCCGATCATCGGTAGTACGACAAGACACACACCGAAGAAAATGGCACCGCCCCAGGTGAGCAGTCGACGTTTCGTGAGGAATCCCGCCACGGCCACCGCAAATCCCAGGATCGTGTTGAATATCATGAAGGCCGACATGCCGTTCATGTATGCAAACGTTCCCGTAATCCGCGGTCGTCCCGCGACCGTCGATATGTTGGCGGTATCTGCAACATACTGGTTGACCCAGCTCGATGTGGGCTGGAAGAACTGGTAGATCCCAAGGAGCATCACCGGCAGAGCAACCAGCCCCATGTATACCAGAATAAGGTGATCGGGCGTCCATTCTCGCAAATGGGCGAGCAGCGCTGGTAAAAGGATCACGAGCGGGAGATACGCCAGATGGGCTTTGAGCCCAAGCACCCGTACCGCCACGTTCGGCTGAACGAAATTGAAGGCCTGCAGAATGACGACATACACATACAGGCCAAGTAGAACAGGGAACCATGTTCCCCGAATGGGCTGGGGATACCACCGTGAGTTTCGTCCAAGAGCGAAGAGAGTGAAGGCTACTCCGAGAACGATGTCTTTCAGTATGTAGAAGAGGAGCGACTGACTAGGAAACACCCATTTCCGCAGTGCCCCATCGAACACTGCAAGCAGAAAAAAAAGACCGGCAAGCCATTTCCAGAGCTTCATCTTACTATCTCAATAAACAACTCGGCGCAGAAGATGAAGGTAATCAGATGCAATGCGGGAAATGCGGTGACGGTCTACGTGTGACGGCATCGCTTCCCTAAGGGTCGTACGTACGTCCGAAAGTAGTGCCCGTTCGGCGGCGTCGGTTAGAGCCTCCGGATCGTCGGGAGGCACGACCAGCCCACAGTCGCCGACTGCCTCCGGCAGACCGCCAGTCTCCGACGCCACCACGGGACACCCGCTTGCAATCGCCTCCAGAGCCGCAACCCCAAATGTTTCAGAACTCGAGGGAACAAGCAGCAATTCCGAAGTCCGATAATACTCAGCTAAATCAGCGGGCTCGGTCCATCCCGTGAACTTCACGGCATCTCGCACACCCCCTTCTTCTACTCGCTGTTCCAATGCATCTCGTTCAGGTCCGTCGCCACAGATCGTGAGTGTTATGTCAAAGCCCCGTTTCCGGAGGCGTGAAAGGACATAAATTGCAAGGTCGGCCCTTTTTTCAGAGACGAGGCGACCGACGAACAGTAGTCCATTTCGTTGTTCATCCTCAACATCCAACTGGTCGAAGAGAGGACGAAAGGTGTTTGGAATACGAATGGTGGGTCCAGGTACGGTATTAGCGACGGCTCGGCTAACCGCGACATTGACCCCGAGGTAGGAGGCTCTTCGCTTGAGCCACGACCGAAGGGTAGGGGTTTCAGGGCCGGATAACAGTCCGTGATGAATGATCACCATTGGTGTGCCCGTCAACAGTGGTTCGTGAAGGCTCCGTAGGGAGACGCCACTCTGCACGAAGACATCGGCCCACTGGACGTGGCGCCGCATCGTGGCGGACGAGGGATTCCGGTCCACCGTCAGGTCGTCGAGCTCATCTTCGCCCTCCAGGGGCGTTATTGTCGCCACCCGGACTGCGTGCCCAGCATCCTGCCAGGCGGTTGCCAGCACCCGGCTCATCATTTCTAGGCCGCCGACGGACGGGTAGAACGCTCGGCTTTCGAGGAGAATGTTCATGGTGGAGGCTATTTCCAATGCGAGAGGTCCTTTCCCAACCACCTCTCAAGCTCCCGGTTGGGATCCTCATAGACCTGTTGGAGATAGGCCCGATCTTCCTCCGCCATTGACGGCTTGCTGGTATCAAACAACACACGACGGGCGAAGGATCGAAGTGTGTCGATCGCGTCCGGGAAGTACGTCTCAGCGCGTGAGAATACGATTTGCCAGGCGTTCCGAAGCGTGGCATACACCGTGCGGGAAGTGGGATACTTCGTGACGTTGTGACGCGATTCGACATCAGGGACAAACGACGCATCAACCCCAATGGTCTCATATAAATGTTGGACAACCTTCTTGGGATGTCGCCGAAGGTCCCGATGTAGGACGACCTCGATTTGGGCTCGCCTGAATGTGCGTTCGTAGCGTCGCAGGTGGTTGATGTAACGACCTTGATTGACGAGATCCCGTCCGAATTCCGTATTCTGCTCCCGAACTAGCTCGCCAAACGACTGATCGGGGTCGGCCCTCCCCGTATATAGATAAAAGTGATACTGCGAAAACGCCCGGTCGATGGGATTCCGGAGCAGGCAGATCAGCTGCACGTCCGGAATGTGGTTTACAATCCGCGCAGGTGCTTCCTCGCTCTGCAGGAGACGTGCCGTGCCCTCCCCGATGGCGGTCTCCCCATCCCAGTGCTCGAAGTGAGACGCAAACCAGTCAATGCCCTTGTGGTACCGGCGGTTAAAAAACCATGTCTCCTTGGGAAGACTAAAGCAGACATCTGGGTGCTGTCGGAGAAACTGAGACAACGCAGTTGTCCCTGCCTTCTCTGCACCTATAATCATAAAATTAGGCAAGACTGTGCTGCTTATCTCTCCAGTCTTGCCCTTCTCGATGGGCTTGTTCACCTGAGTTCACCTCCAATGAGAAAGATCACATTCCAAACGTTGTTCGGTCCACGAAATCGTATCCTTGTACACATCCCGGAGATACGTTCGTGCTTCCGGTTCCATTCCGGGGCGGTCGCGGTTCGTAAAAAGGTCTCGCGCCTTCTCGCGGAGCACATCGACTGCCACCGGAGCTATCGCTTGTCCTACCGCCTCCAATGGCTGCCACGCCCGACGAGCCCAGTAGAAAAGACCTGGTGAGGTTGGATGCTTCGTCGCGTTGTACGTGTCAGTCGCCGGGTCAAAGTCTGGGTCCACCCCGATGAATCGATACACATTCTCGACCACCGACGTGGTCTCGCTCTGCAGGTCTTCCTGCAGGATGATCGTCATCTGGTCGCGGTTGAAATAATCGTCGAAGCGAGGAATTTGCCGGTCGTATCGGCCGAGCCGAATGATCTCGTCCCGAAACTCGCTGTTTTGATCCCGGATGACCTCCCCGAACGAGGCAGGGGTGGTGGCCTTGCCGGTATAGAGGTGGTAGTAATAGTGCGAGTACGCTCGCCTGATTGGATTACGGAGCAGGAAGATCAACTTCACGTTTGGCAACCTCTCGGCAATCCGCTCGGGCGCCTCCTCCGAGGCCATGGTCATACTCGATGCCTCTCCTACCGCATCCTGTCCTTCGTACCCCTCAAAGTGAGACGCAAACCACTCCCATCCCCGGTTGTAGTGTCGCCCAAAAAAATCCGTCTCCTTCGGCTCACTCATCAACACCCCGGGGTGCTGGTCAAGGAACTTGTACAAAGCGGTCGTGCCGGCCTTATGGGCTCCGCAGATCAAAAAGGTGGGAAGCGTCATGTTCTTCTCGGTCCTACCCAGAAAACACATTCGCGTCGATTGTACGCAGGATTTCTCGCGCCACTTTCTGGCTACGTGCCTGCTCCCGGTACCACGTGTACCCCTGTCGGCTCAGGTTTTCCCAGTCAATGGATTTTGTCCCCGCTTGCTCTAGCGTCGTGTAATGCGTACCGCGTGAAAGAACCGGAGTATGCTCTGCAGACCCATTCGGAAGCACCACCGGCGGGACCCCGTGCGCCAGATACGCAGCTACAACCCCTGACTTGGTCAGCAGATCAAGGCGGCGGTGGGCAAAGCCGAGTCGGGCCCCTGCAAGCCATCGGCTCACCTGCTTCGCCGACTGAATTCCCTTTATTTTGTGTCGAATCGTTAGATCGGGAATGTGCTCCGGCCGCGGCCCGATGTCGACGAGCCGATCAACTTGTCCGGCGTCGAGCACCCGGCTAAGTGACTCCGACCGGGAATATAACATGTCCTTTTCTTGTTTCCCGCAAAAGACGACGGCATAGCGGTCTCGATGATCGAGCGGCGTGCGGGTATCCGGCTCACCAACATTTGAGAATACGGGCTGGAAGACCACTGTTGACGGCCTGGGCGTCCATTGCTGGAGTTGCTTCACACCGCTCGGACGATTGACAAACACTCTCTCGGAAAGCTGCACAAGCTGCTTGGCAACCCACCGATGGACGGGTGTGAGCCAGAAGGAACTCCTCCAGATCGGACCGGAGGCGCTAATTTCGTGAAACACCGTGACTAGTGGCATGCCGTCGTCGCCACATGCTCGCCGGAGGCCCCGTACGAGCCAGAGGGGAGCTCCTCGCTTCGCATAGCCGTAACCCGAGTATTCCAAGAGCACCACGGCCCGGCCCTTGACCTCGTCGGCCAACCGCTGTACGGTCTCGGCCAGTTCCGTCGCTGAGCACTGCCCGCTCAAGTCAAAAACGGGAAAGTCGCCCTCAATGTCTTCGGTGGACTCTTTGTTGGCGTGGACGAGCACCGGCTTTACGGCTCCGGCCGACACCTCCACGAGCCGCCGAGAGAGAATGGTGGTGTAGTCCGCTACGCCCCCAACTGTGGGTGGGAGTTCTGGGGCAATATGAATAAGCCGAATACTGCGGTCCATGATCTTTATTTCCTTTCGATCATCGACGGCTCGATAAGCTCGTACCCAAATGCTTGCACCACTCCCTCATCCACGTTCTCGTTCACGAACTCCACGACCTCTCGGGAAAGATCTCGTCTCCACTTCCGATTCCCGTAATACTGCCTGTAGAACGCAAGATCTTTTTCGTCGTCCTTCGTTGACGCTCGAACGTTCGAAAACGATTCATCCTTCGTACTCAGACCGTACGTATCCGACATCTCCTCGATCACCTCCCGCGTATTCAGCAGTACGTTCTCGTACTTCACGTTGAACACCTTGAAGGAATCGGCCAGATCGAGGTAGGTCCTGTTCTTTCTGTTCCATATCTCCACCGGACTCTCAAACTGCTTCACCATCCATCCACCCTCCTTGTACCGCACGTTCTTGCATTTCTGTCGGATGAACGCCTCCAGGTGATCCCGATTCGACAGGTCTCCGATGCCATAGGGCCTCCGGTAGGTGGATAGAAGCCAAGCATACGGGTTCTTTGTAACGGTCACAAACAATACCTCGCTCGCCCGACGCCCATCAATTTGCTCTACGTCAACGAGTCGGTGCTTCCATCCGAGGTTCTCTTTCTCGCTTAGATAAAAATAGAGATTTGCAAAATCGACGTGCCAAGCCCGTTCCCACCCAATCAATCGACTCGCGTACAAAAAGTAATTCGCGAGAATGCTAGACCATTCGGGAGGAGTACCGGGAACGAAATGGACATCTAAATTCCTCCGGATCAGCTGACGAATATAGTTTGTGCCGCTGTTTCTTTGTCCATATAGCTTAATTTCTTCTTTCCTCATATTATTTATTATGTCAGCTTTTCATAGAACTCTTCGAGTCTATCTGCAGCGTCATCCCACCGCAACTCCTGAACGCATTCATGACCGCACCTCGCAATTTGCCGGCGCTTCCCGTCATCGGCCGCGAGCGCAGTGAGCGCGCGGTGGAGGTGGGGGGACTGCTTCTGTGACAACAGGTAGGCATTATCCCCGTGACTGAGGCCGCTCGCAAATCCCACCCGCGTCGCGACCAGCGCCGCACCGCAAGCCATTGCCTCCGTCATGACCATTCCGAAGCTCTCATAGATCGAGGGGAGAGTGAAAATGGCGAGGTCACGATACCAGTCGAGGAGTGCCTCACGCTCAAGGTAGGGAATTACCTCAATTTGTGAGCGCACGTCCTTCGGAAAATTCTCCCTTACGTCCATATCACCGACCCCCACGACACTGAACATCCAGTTGGGGTGGTCTCGAAGGAAGGAGGGCACGTCGCTCTCCAAAAGGCGAATATTCTTGATGCGACTCCAGTTCCCACAAAATCCCACGCGCTTCGGCCGGTCGTACTGGACTGTCTGCCCGAGAAAGAAATCGGGAAGTGGATTCTGAATCGTGTACACTAGCTCTTCCGGGACGTACTCTCGCTCAATCAAGAATGGGACGTCGTACGTGCTCACCGTCACGATGGCGTCGGCGGCATGGAGTCCCCAGTCGTAGAGCTGCGACAGGTCCCACTGAAACCAGTGCTCAAGCTGTAAATCGTCTTCGGTCGTCTGTCGTTGGACCACCACACGGTGCTGCTCGATCCCGTTGGAGTGGTGCACGAGAGGCACTTCGGGATGGATCCACTGGAGATACAGAGCCAGTAGCCAGGTTGGCCCACCCCACAGCTCGACGAGATCATAGTCTCCCGGTCGGCAATGCCAAAATGCAAATATAGCGATCATGACCGGAAAGAAATACCGCCGGCCCCGTCGAATGTCCCCCCATGCCCAGTCGGCCGGCCCGTACGCGTCGACCGTATGACCGCGCTCACGCAGTCGTTCTACGTATCCCGTAATCACGTAGCCGCTTCCCTGGCTGGGATCGTGAGGCGTATTGCTGACGGAGAGGATTCGCACGAAATTTCTTTACTACTACAAAAACGATACACTTACTCCCTTCTTTTCGAAATATCATCCAAGGCCTCTCTGAAAGCCAATAATGCCATACATATACTCGATGGGTTTTTGGCAGCATCTCTTAACACGCAAATAGCATTATTAGCAAAACTTACAATCGATCTCTCGTATGCTATAGAATCCATTATTATTGTATAGTATTTTGACTTGGTATACTCTTTTGAGTCCCCTTCAGGCAATAGCCCACCTGATTGACCTTCTTGGTCTAAGTGGAATATATACGTTTCCTTGAGCTCCCTAATTCTATACCCTCGACTCTTTAGTCTGCTACCAAGCTCAAGATACAGATATCCTGCCCACGGCTTCTCTCGGTATCCTCCTTCTTCGGAAAACACCTTTTCTGGAAAAATCGCGGATCCATCGGCGATGGCCTTCGAGTTTTGGTCGTCCTCCGGAAGCACCGTATGCCCCTTCGGATGGATTTCACCCGGCCTTGCGATCGCATCCGAGTTCAGTCCCGTTCCGTAGTTCTTCTCCCCAATCACCCATACCGCTTTCGGGTCGGATTGAAGGGCCTCTACACACGTCTCCATGTGCCCTTCGGGAAATTCGTGGTCGTCATCCATCGTTCGGATGTGGGTCCCCCGGCAAGCCCGCGCCGCTCGGTTCCGGTTGGGGTAGAGCCCTTTCTTTGGTCCCTTCACGTACCGGCAATCGTACGTCTCCGCCACTCTCTGGACCTTTTCCACATACTTGGGATCGGAGTCGTCCGAGACTAAGACTTCGAAGGGCTGAACCCGCTGGGCTCGGAGCGATCGAAGCGTTCGCTCCAGGCTCTCGGGCCGGTTGCGTGTGACGAGAGCTACGCTCATGCGAATGTCCCTTTCGCGGAGATCACTGCTTTGGGATTCGTCGGGAACCATGCCAATTTCTATAGATCCTGCAAACAAATCTGTACACACTTCTCGAGGCGCTCTTTCTCCGCTGGAGAGTATCGCTCTCTCCACTTATGATTTCGGCTCTCTAGCTCTACGCGCTCAATGAACGACGCCATGCTTGGACTTTTTTTCAGTCCAATCGACCCCAAAATATCTTCCAGAGATCGTTCCGGGTTTGTCATGATGTCTTCGTATCGGACCTCACAGAAGCACTGCTTCTCCAGATGGGTGGCCTCTTCGACGATGCCCCTGACGAACGTCCCCCATTGGAACGCTGCAAACGTGAGCGGATCCTCGTATCGAGTCCTCCACACATTCTGCCACGGTTCCGGCCATCCTTCGATCCACCACTCCCGCTTTTCCCAGGCTCTCTCAAATGCTCCCGTCACGAGCTTTCGATGATACGACGCCGCGGCCGCGCGACCGTCCCGCCGAACGTGCACGAACACGGCGTCCGGAAAGACGCGTTTCAAGTACCGGATTCGGGGAAAATCCGTATACTTGGAGAGCAATCGGGGCTTGCCCTGGTAGCGGAGAACGGCCTGAACAGTATCCCGGACGCAATCAATCTCCCGGGAATCCACATCCTCCGGAGTTCGTCGACGGGGCGGATCCTCACCGTCTCGATCCCAGAGGAAGTCTTCCAAATGATGTCCCCAGAATCCCCAGGGCTCCACAGGCTCGGGCAGGTAGTACCGGATCTTCTCTGGGAAGCACTTCCGGCCTTGCGTGACCTCGTAATACAACGAGTCACCGAGTCCAGGAAGGTCGTACAGCCGGTTCAAAGTACTAATCGCCGGCACTTCCGGTCGGACGTGCTGATGCTGGGAGATCCAGCCCAGCTCCTCGTGCGCGGCCAGTAACTGCAGCGTGATGGTCGTTCCCGAGCGGGGACTTCCCACCAAAAAAACAGGGGGTTTCATTTTGCTCCTCAGCACACTTGAACGGCGATCGGCTCCTGCTCGGGACCAGAGATCGAAGGTCCTGCTCGTTCATCCCCCGGAGTGAACTTGACGGGTCTCCGGATCTTCCAAAGCAGAGACGTACCTCCGAATGATGTCACTCCACTGAAACTGTCCAGCTGCTTGCATACACTCCCGAGACAACTGCTCGTACGACGAGGGATCCAACGTCAAGAGATCCGATATTTTCCGACCCATGGACTCTTTCTCCGCGGCAGGGACCATCAGAGACTTCGGAAGTTTTTGCAGCATGTCCCGCGGTCCCGGCACGTCGTATGTTACGACAGGAATGCCCGCGGCCAGCATCTCGAGAACGGCATACCCGAACCCTTCGATGTAGCTCGGCAGAACTCCCACGGTGATCCCTCGCAAAAGTTGAGGAAGCTCCTCGTATGAATAGGAGGGTACGACTTCGACGTCGGACTGAAGGGGTTCGGGAATGTCCCGGAGCACCTCTGTTCGCGGCTGTCCCGTTCCCAGAAGACGGAAGGCGGCCCCGGGATGCTGCCGACGAATCGTTTGAAAAACAGGGGGCAAATCGAGCGCTCCTTTCCGCGGATTCCACACCCCAATATAACCAACTGTGGGCCGCTCTTCCACCCCGTCTTCGCTTGCCACTGAATTGAGCGCGGAGAGTCGCTGTTGGGACAACCCTCCCTGCTTCAGAACGACGTGCTTATCGGGAAAGTGCGACTCGGCAAACCGAAGTTCGTCCCGATTCATCGCCGAAATGGCGTCGGCGTGTCGGACGCTCTGTTCGATTAAAAATTCGGGCTTTGTGAGCTTGTTCGAGATATAACCGGCGAGCCGACCGAGCACAGAGCCACGGGTTCGGTTCTTCTTCCGTGATGGCGCCTTTTTTCCGTACGACTTATGATGGTGATACAACCCGTGCGAATTGTAAACAACGGTGGCGTCCGTTCGCATGTAGCGTTTGGAAGCCGGTAGATTCCCCTGATCAGCCTGAATCAGATCGTAGGACGTCTCTGAGTGCCGCACGTGCTGCACGGCCTTCCACGGAAACAAGGCCCCCCCGAAGTATCGAACGAAAACATTCTTTTCAGGAAACGCGTCTTCAAAGGTATACTTGTCCACACGATGCCCCATCTCGCGGAGGTGCTCCGCAAGCATGACGTTTCCCTGAGGTCCCCCAGCACTTTTCGTCCACGGCATGTGCGAAACAACGAGAACGTCCATGTCTATTCTATCCGATTTGTCATTTATCTATACATATTAAATTCCCTGCTATCGTATTTTTCAATTCTGCATTCTTTCACATATCTCTTGGCGATGATATCATCTATCTCATCTTACTATACTGATTAATGCCTTCCCCTTCTATCATTCCGTGATCATACTCTACATCGATAAAGCAACAAATCTTTCTCGTGGCTGCCTCCAGACTGGTCACAAGGTCATAAAAACGCACCAATCTCTTTACCTCACCGTACTCCTGTTTTGCACGGTGGATTGTCCGTACGGCCTGAGCCCATAGGTACTTTCCTTTTTTCGCCGTTCCCGGTCCGTACCGCCGTCGGATAGAATCAATCACATGGTTCGGGTTCCGCAGCATGGCAACGACCGTCGCTCCACGTTCTTCAATATACGTACGAATCGTGTCTCTTCGATCGGCCCGCCAGTGTGCATACGAAACGGGGAGATGGCGGGGGCAACCGACGAATGCTCGCATTGCATCTTCGAGTCGGGTCCACAAGGAGCGTTCGTCTATCGGAGAATCCAGAGTGATGTGGCTGGGAACACACAGCTTGTCTCCCCACACCTTCATCCCAATGCTCTTCTCCGCTCCCGGACCGTGATGCTCCGAAAGCATCCCAACATCACAGTGTGCAGCGATTATTGCTGCACACTGTGACGTGCCCGAGCGAGGCGCCCTGATACGAGGCATACATCACGTTCAGATGGCTTGTCATTCATATCTCACATGCCGTATTCGTCGTGAAAATCACTTCCTAACACATCAAGAGCACGGTTTACCTGCTCAATATTCCGACTCGAAAGCTCATTCTTCCATCCATATAGACGCTTCTCTCTGGAAACGTCTTTCCGTTCGGACTGTGTGGATGCACTCTCCTCAGCGAGAAAATCCTTTGTTGTCTCCGTTTCTTCAGGAAGAACTCGTGCGAGGTAATCCGCCCCGTGTCTCACCAACCGTTCGTAGCGGACCGGTATCACCATTCCCTCGTCTTCCAACTGTCTCACGTACCGTTCTACACATACCCAGTATCCCGTCAGACGCGCCGCAATTCCTCGTCGGTTGAGTTTCCGAAGCGCGTCGGCATCCTCCCGAAATAACTGTTCTCTTCCATCTCCGACCTCAAGAAGTTGCTCCACCAGCGAAAGGTCCGCTGGCCACTGCCAGTTTGTCCGCAGTATGCTGGCCACAACGGCACGCGGATCTCGGCGAATGTGCAGAATTGTGGGCCCAAACTCATTCCGGATTGCCGGAATCAGGAAATGTGCTCTCGTAAACTTTACCGCTACTCGGGTTCTCATTGCCTCCCGGAGACGGTGTGCGATTTTCCCCCAGGTCCCGTTTATCCCCAGTTTGTTTTCCGCGTCGTACCGCGGGGTCCGCGGGTACACTCCCGAAATCGACGACACGAGGGCTCGCCGAATGTACGCTCGGAGCGGACTCCCTTTTTCAAAGTGCTTGTCGGCGTAGGGCATGAGGGGAATCCGAAATGAGCGACGGAGGTCAAGCCCGTATGTCGAAGACAAAACAGAGGTTCGGTATGGCGCAAACTCGGAATACAGCGGCTCTAGGATCGGCTTGGCGTTTCGAGCTCGAGCAATCGATTGGAGAAGCCACGTAGTCCCGCTCCGCCAAAACCCTGTTACGACGATAGCTTCTGAAGGGTAAAGTGTCCTTCCGATGACCGAATCGATAGCCCATTCGGGATGCCGAAGACACACAAGCCGATTTGTATCTTCATAAAAGCAGGTCATCCCAATCCGAAGTGGTTCCTTGAATGATTGGCCTATTCTCTATCAGCCCTGGTTTGTGTAAGAGCCGACGGCCGCTTTTTGGGTGAGTTTTTTGTACGCGCGGAATGCTTCTGGATCATATGCGTCCAAATTATAGCTTTGAACGTCACGGTGGGCGACCGAAGGATCGATTTTCTCACGCTCATACTGACGCGCTCCACTGTGCCCCTCGATCATATCCAACGAGAACGGAAGACCTAAAAACACGCAGATATCCGACATAACAACCTTCGGCCGTTCCACCAGATCCACGAACCGGACGAGGTGTGTTCTATCAGGATACTCTTCACTGGCCCGACTAATGGTGCGAGCAGCTTGGGACCACCTCTCTTTTGCAAGGTCAACTGTCGACGCTGGCCCCCGCCGACGAATGGAGTCAACGACGTGGTCGGGATCCCGTATCATCGCAACTAACTTTGCTTCCTTCTCTACGTAGGTCCTGATCGTATACTGCTGAGAAGGAGGGGGAGGATACGACTCCATAAACTGTGGTCGACGTCGCGGACGACCGATTACTGCACGAACCCCGTCTTCGAGCCGACGCCAAAGGCTTCGATCATCCGGAATTGGATCCAGCCTAATCTGATTCGGGATGCAAAGCTTATTTCCCCAGACCTTGACTCCCGGAATCGTGTGGCCTGCGTGCCCCAGGTCCTCAATTACCATTCCCACATCCGGATGAGAACCAATCATTGTGGCACAGAGCGTTGTTCCGGATCGGGGAGAACCGACGAGAAGACACCCAGTTCTAGTTTGAGACATTTGCCGGTTCGTTGTAGAATAAAGAATCTTAAGAGACCGTCCTAGAGCGACTGCATCTCCACCATCTCTCGAAAGTCCCCATCCTCGCGCATCCGGAGTTCGTCGTACGTTCCGGCTTCCACGACGCATCCTTCATCAAGCACGTACACCCGGTCGGCATTCTTGACCGTTGAGAGCCGGTGGGCGATAATCACGACTGTCACCTCGCCCTTCAGCGCATCAATACTCTGCTGGATGTGCTGCTCGGAGGCGGTGTCAAGGTCACTCGTGGCCTCGTCTAGAAGGAGCAGGTTCGGCTCTTTAAACAGCTCTCGAGCCACAAAGAGGCGTTGGCGTTGCCCACCGGAAAGGCGCACGCCGCGGTCTCCAACCACCGTCTGATACCCATTCGGTAACTCCCTGATGAAGTGGTGTGCGTGGGCCCGTTCGGCGGCGTGGACCACCCGTTCCCGCAGGGCCGGATCGTCTTCAATGTCTCCCTGCCAGAGACTGATGTTGTTGGCCACCGTATCGTCAAAGACGACCGTCTCCTGCGAGACATAGCCGACTTGGTCCCGCCAGAAGGCGAGATCCACCTCGTCGTGCGGCACGCCGTCGATCGTGACCGTGCCCGTGCGGGGCTTCAGCATGAGCGTGAGCAGGTCCACGAGCGTCGACTTCCCGGCGCCGGATTCGCCCACCAGTGCCACCGTCGTGTTCGCTGGAATGTCGATGTTAATATCCCGCAGCACGTCGCCGTCCTCCTCATTGTAAGCGTAGCACACGTTCCGCAGCTCGATGCCCTCGTGGAGGACCTCTACTGCCTGGCGACCGCTCCTCTCCTGGTTCGCGAGGACGCCCTCAAACTCGTCGTCCACCATCTCCACCGATCCAATTTTATCCATCGTTCTCTGCCATCCACTCTGCAGTGAAATCATTGACTGCATGCCGCGGTGAAAAAGAAGCAGGGCCACAAAGATCGGCGCGATAGGATCGTTGAAGACGGCCACCTGAATGGCGATGAGCGAGACAATCAGGAGAACCGATACTGGTTCTTTCAACGCACTCGTAAAGGCCCCCGCCGTCCGCTGGCGCAAGATGTATCCAGTAAGCCGGTTCACGCTGTCGACCACACCCTCACGCAGATGCTTCGTCTGTCCGGTGGACACAATGTACTTGAACGCCTGGAGAGACTGAACGAGTAGCTTATTGAGCGTGCTCATCTCTGCGGAGCGCTTCCGTGAGAGCCGCCGCACGTAGGCATTTAAGTACTTGAAGAGAAATAGAAGCACCGCCCCCACTCCCATCGCCATGAGGGCAAATCGCCACGCAATAAAAAACGCGCCCGTAAAGTAGCTGACGGTGTTAACGGTCTGACTCGTGAAGCCGATGAAGCTCTTGAACGATTGGAAGAACCGGTTGACCTGCTGGTTGATGACGTTAATGAAGTGCCCCGCGTTCTGACGGATGTAGTACCGGTAGTCCATCCCGGTGTACGCGTCGAACAACTTCGTCTTCAGCTCGCGCAGGAGCTGGGCCTGCAGGTAGCCCTGGTATCCCCCTTTGGCGAACTGGAGTGTGCCTTTGGCCACGAACGTCACCGCGATAAACGCCAGGATGGCCACCATCGAGTCGGCAATGCCCATCCACGTCAGCAGGTCGTGCAGGACCTCCTCCGCCCAGCCCATGTCCTCGGGGTCCCCCCCGGACTGCGATGCCCGAAGCAGTGGGAGCAGCAGTGTGATGCCGAACACCTGGGCGACGGCCGTCGCCACCGTAAGCGCAAAGATCAGGTACATGCGCCGGCCGAGGTAGCGGCGGTAGATCCTCAGGTATCGAATGAGATCACTAAACGTCTCCATCAGCTAGAACCAATGATGAGCATTCGAAAAAACGGAGGCGTTCTCCGTCCGGGCTGGGGGACTACGAAATGACTTTCGAAACCGGGGTGTCTTCGACGAGGCAGTCCCGCAGAGCCCGGCCCGTGCGCACGAGAGGATGCTGTTGCCCAATTTCGTCCTCGAATCGCTCTCGCGAACGGGTCTTCAGGCGCCTGCGCTGCTCGGATGGCAGTGCATGATACCCCCGTTCGTCTCTAATGGACTCGACGTTCTCCTCCGTATGATCAAACCGTGCGAACGTAGTTCCGAACTGTCGGTTTAGCGCCTCAATCACTGTACCAAAATCATCGATAACCACCTCGAAGGGGGCTACGACGACGTGTTCGCGCACAGGTTCGATCCGCTCGTAGAACGCAATCCAGGCACGAAGTTGGACGAGGTGCGAAATTGCGAGGAGCGACGACCGTGTTTCCGAAACAACGCTGTTCTGCAGTTGAAGGGCACGAAAGGAAACCACCGCCTCCACAGGATCTCGAACGAGAACAATGGTGGGAACTCCCCGGTCCACAGCATCGAGAATCGGGGCGGGGGCGTGATTGTGGTGGGCAACTGTCAGGGGCTCCTCCTGTGCTTGCTTGAAAGCCCCAACGGCAAAGCTGTTGGCCGAGCGCGGAAAGCCCTCAATGCAAATATCCGTGTCGTCGTTCACTAAGCGGTCCTGATAGCCGTCGCGGTATTGGAAAACAAGATTGTAGAGCGTTGGGTGCTGGCCGACGAACTGCCGAACCCGATGCTGCAGTATCGTTTTGGCGCGACGAAGGAAAGACATTTCTCTCTCGGTAGTGAAAAGGTAAGCACCAGTGCGCCTCAGTCTGGGTCAACATGTCAGCTGTTTCACCAGTGCCGGAGGCTCTTCTGAACTGTCCCGCGCTCCGTGTCCTCGTAGTAATCCTGCAGCTGCTGGTAGGCGTAGGCGTACCCGTAGTTCGACCCGTCGCTGTAGAGGATAGATGAGGCGTCAAAGTGATTGAGGACGCAGCCGATGAGGTCCGCATCCACGTCCGTGATCCGGTCCACCGTGTGGTCGAACGCGTGCCCGTCCGTCTCGCCGGCCCGTGCCACGAGGATCGAGCCGTCACAGTGCGGGGCCAGGCCCAGCATGTCGCTGAACAGGAGGGCGGGGGGCGTATCGATGAGAACGTAGTCGAACTGCTCGTCGAGCGTGTCAATCAACTGTTTCATACGCCCCGACCCCAGGAGTTCGGCAGGATTCGGCACCTCGGCCCCCGCCGGAAGGACGGAGAGGTGGTCAATACCGGTTTCAAACTGTTCAAACGATGGGGCATCCTCGTACAGGATGGACGAGAGGCCCGGCTCCCGATGGAGCCCCAGGAGTTCATGCAGCCACGGGCGGCGCAGGTCCGCGTCGATGACGACGGTGCGTTCCCCGGCACTCGCCAGCGCCAGCGCGAGATTTGCGCAGGTCGTGGTCTTGCCGGCGCCTTTATCGGCACTGCTGACGGCAAGGGTATGCACCTCGTCGTCCGGCCGGGCGAACTGGAGGTTGGTTCGGATCCGGCGGTACGCCTCCGCGGCGGCAGACATCGGACTCACAATCATCGCGAGTGTGGTGCGGAGCTCTTGACCCTCCACCTCGATCGTGTCCTCGCCGCCGAACTCGTCCTCAATCTGCCGCGTCATGGACGGCACCACGCCCAGGACCTGATGCCCGTGGTCGCGGAGGTCGGCGGGCTGGTGGATCCGGGTGTCGAGCTGCTCCTTGAGAATCACGAGCCCACCGCCCAGAACAAGCCCCAGCATGAAGGCCAGCATCAGGTTATTGCGCGTATCCGGACCCACCGGGTATCCGGGGCCGGCCGGCCGGATCACTTCGGCGTACCCCATCTCGGACTGCTCCGCGAGACGGGCCTCCTGCAGCTTTTCCTGTACGAAACTGTAAATCTGCTCGGCGGACCGGCGCTCGCGTTGCAGTTGGGCCAGCGCCATTGACCGTCGGGGAATCTCCTGCAGCGACTGCCGATTTTCCTGCAGCCGGTCGCTGATGGCCCCAATGCGGGCCTGGAGCCCGTTAATTTCGATACGTTTCTGGGCGATCTCCCGGCGCTGCTGCGCCACGTATGACACCCCACTCGGTCCACCGTCCTCTCCGGAGGACGAGGCCACACCCCCGGCGGACAGCGATTCTTCTACGTAGCGGTTTGCCAGCGAATCCGTTCGGCGTGCCAGCGTCTGTGCCCGGGTTTTCATGCGTTGGAGCTCCCGGCCGAGTTGGCTGGTCGGCTCCAGGTCGGGATTATTGCGTTCCACCCGGTCGATTTTCGACTCTAGCTCCGCTTGTTCGGTCTGGAGGGACGACAACCGCTGCCCGAGGCTCGACGACAGCCGCTCGGCCAGCTTCGGTTCAATCGTGCCGAGCTCTTCTTTTTGTGTCTCCAGCGCCGCCTGCTGCATGTCGAGTTCGATGCGAAGCTCGGCACGCTGGGCCTCCAGCTCCGAAATCTGCTGCACGACTCTGCCGGTCTCTTGGTCGAGAGAGACCGCGTTCTCGCGCTGCATGTACTCCTCAATCTTCTGCTCGGCCGCCTGCACGTCTTGCCGCAGCGTGTCGGCCTGCTCTTCTAGAAACTGACGAGACGCGCGCAGGTCCTCCCGGCTGCGTTCCTGTGTGCGCTGGATGTATTCCTCGGCGTACAGGTTGGCCACCAGACTTGCTTCGTTCGGGTGGTGGCTGGAGGCAGAGATGTAGAGAGCGTCCGTCTCCTCACCGCTGGGTTGGGCACTAATCATGTTCTGCACCTGTCCCGCCACCGCGGAGATCGACCGTTGCTCACCCTCGGGACCGCGCAGAATCTGAAGAGGCTGTCCGGTGTCCGGATGCGTACCCATACGCTGGAGCTGTCGCGCGACCCGATTGGCAATGGTGCGCGACTGCCGAAGGATGAGGAGTTCGTTCTGGAGCGTCTGATCTTGTTGTAGGAAGGGGGACGTACGTCCTCGTCCCAGCCCAGAGAGCACGGAGGATTGCTGGTTGCGATCCACCAGAAGCAGGCTGGAGGTGCGGTACGTCGTAGGAATCGTGTACATGTATGCCGCAGCGGCCAGGACGACGGCCGTCACCACCCCGAGAATGATCCACTTGCCCTCCCAGAGCGTCTGGATCAGGTCGTGCAGCTGCGAGCTGCGCCGCGAGGTCGTATCCTCGTACAGTAGGTCCTCCACCGAGACCGACTGCGAAGAGCCGGGGTGTCCATTTGTAGACGCCATGTCTCAAGCCGGACCAATGAAAAGGATACGAGCGATGAAGGGCGATACTCGGAGGGGGCTAGACCCGCGTAAAGATGCGGAGTCCGAGCAGCGTGAGAGTGCCGAGCGTCGAAAGAACCGAGAGCACGTCCCGCCAGCCGAAGGGTTGCTTGGGCCGCACCGTCTCAACCACGACAATATCGTTGTCTTGAAGGGACGGGTAGGACGGACTCCCCCGCAACATTCGGTCCAGTTCCGACTCAAAAATTTGGTTTCGCCCGTCTGTGCCGGGGCGGTAGACGCGGACGGTAATGGTGGGCGCCTTCCGGTCCTCAACGCGGGCCTCCATCGGCGCTCCACCCGCCATCGTCAGCAGCTTGTCCAGGTCCGTTGTGTCGGGCACCTCGTAGACCCCAGGGCGGGGCACGGTTCCCCACACCGAGAGCTGTACGGTCGCCTCGCCCGGGCGCGCATGGTAAAAGTACGCAACGTTCGACTTTGTCTCCTCCACTCGGCCGAAGGCTTGCGCCCGGAGGGCCTGGGGGGCAACAAGGGCCCCGCAAACAACAGTGAGGAGGAGCGCAACTCCCCAAGCTTCCAGACGCATGGACGAGACGGTGCGCATTCCACAGTGGAACTGTACAGTGGGCGAAGTGAACGTGCGGCTCTATGCGTGATTTCAGTATCCGTTCCAAGTCGACGGTTCAGTTTCGTGGGAGTTTTCCTGTCGACGGTCCGTCCGACGCCTGTTCGGCGAAGGGGCACAGGCGATTGGGGGCGGGTGTGCCGTCGCCTTGAAGAAGCGATCCGGAACGGATCGTTTCCCCGTTAGGTAGGACGACTCCTGTTCCTGTTTCCGTTCTGATGGATCACAATGTCCACTGCAGACTCCGCCCCACCTATGAGTTCGCGCCGCCGGATTGCCGCGTTTATTGGCAAGGTGCTGGCGTTCTATGGGCTCTGGTACGTGCTGTACGATCTTTGGCTGTTGCCGGCCGGCACAGTAGACCAGTGGCTGTCGCTCAATGTGGCATCGGTGAGTGGAGCGTTGCTCAACGGACTTGGGTTTGAGGTGAGTGTGTCGGCGCGCGGGCTGTCGCTGCCGGGCGTGCCGGGCATCTATATTGCCAACGGCTGCAATGGGCTCTCCACGCTCGGTCTCTTCGTGGGATTCGTGCTGGCTTATCCCGGCAGCGCGTGGCGACGGGTGTGGTTTCTTCCGCTCGGCATCCTTGCGATCTACGCGACCAACGTGGTGCGCGTCGTAATTATGCTCTTGAGCCAGAAGTACTGGCCTGCGGCCTTCGAGCCGCTTCACGGCTTTGGGCTCACCACCATCTTCTACGTTGTGGTCTTTGGCCTCTGGGTCGCATGGGCGAACTACGGGGGCGATTCCGCCGCTGCTCGTGTCGATGGTGCGGATCCCACGCCCGCGGTCTCCCCGTCGTAAAGGGGGCACCTCGGGGTTTTTGGACCCATCCGTTCGAAATGCTCAATCTCCCACACCAAGATGGCCTCCTGGCTCCACCGAATTTTGCTGGCCGGTCTGCTGCTAGCAGCCTATCTCTTTGCCTGGACGCCGGCCCGCACCGCCTGGGTGACTCATCTCGCCACGCCCGTGCTGGAGTACAGCACGTCTCCAGAAGTGCAGGTCTCGGCGCGCGCCCGTGTCCACACCATCCGGGTACAAGCGCCCAGCGGAGCGAAGCTCACCTACATGGCACCGGCCGGCGTGAAGTTTCTCCTCCCTGGGCTCTTCCTCACCGTCTTTGTAGTGGCTCGTCCCCGGCTTGGTTTGTTCTTCGGCGGTCACCTTTTTCTGGGCGGCGTGGTTCTCCTCCTGGCCGTGGGCGGAGTGACCGGCATGCCGGGCGGACTGATTCTGGCCGATTTCGTGCAGCAGTACGGGATCGACGCCTACAGCCTCACGATGCCCACTCTCGTCCTGGTACGTTCCCTGAAGACACAAAATACGTAAACTTCCGCTTGACGAGTCCATGTAGCTCTCTTACCTTCCGAGTTCCAGTTTCACCCTTTCCGCTTGTAACGACGCTCTTTTTTAGTCGTCCTCTCCACACAAATGGATGCGGAGCTTGGTATCAACATGTGACCGGCATACATGTTGTAGTAGCCTATGTTGACCAGAGCAGTTGCTGCTTTCGATCCTTAGGCCACCGTGTCAGGTTAGGAGCCTCCCGGCCCTCTCCAATTTACTGATTTTTTATACTACGAAGTTTTATGACTGGTTTAATTCCCATCCGTAGTAACCTCTCTGTTGTCTCCGGAGTGAAGAAGACTTTCTTCATAATCTTTATCTCCTTGGTTGCCTTTCTTATTCCTGAGGACAGCTATGGACAGTGTTACGCTGTAAGCGGCGGACTCTGGGAAGATTCAGCAACATGGGCGGATAACTCTGGGGGTTCTGGTGGCACCTGCTCCCAATCGGAGGGCTACCCGAGTACAACATCCGAGGACGCTGTGATTGAGGGAGTAATTGTGGACGTAGACGTGGATGCTTCTGATACTCTCAAGGTCGGAAGCATAACTGTCGATGGGGGAATTATCCAGCCTGAACAAAAGCTTAGCCTCACCTCTCGTGTTCTTTATTCTGACGGGACACTCACAGTTAACGACCCTGGCTCGACTAGCGAGTTCACCTCTCAGAATAGTGACGCTCTTCTCGATGTCGTCATAACGGGAGATCTCAAAAACAATCGAACTGTAAACGTCGGAAATGGGATAATAAACGCGCAAGGGGCCTTCAGTGAAAACAACGGACCTAACGGATCAATAACGCTCTCCAACGGTGGCGTTCTTGATTTCGATGGTACCTTCAATAATAATTCCGGTGCGTCTCTTGATATTGGGACTGGTGAGCTCAAGCTCGCCGACGCCTTCGACAACTCGGGAAGCTTTACCGCTTCGGCATCAGGAGATCAGGTAGGACTCGTTCGGTTCGACGGGGGCGGGGCTCCTCAGGGCCTAAGCGGCGACTTTTCCGGAGGGAAGTCACTTCAATCAGTCGTCGTTTCGGGTTCGGCGTTTGTGGACCCGGCCGACGACCTCACATCCGCCAATAGCAAGCCCGTCGTTCTTGCGGACTCGTTCATCGTCACGGATGGTGCCACGTGGGGTAACGATCCTGAATCTGCTGACATGCAGTACGAGGGATTTAATTTCTCGATTAATGGAACTGGCCAATTTTATTCAAACAAAGTATCGTATAACAACACGAACTCTGATAGTGGCAACCCGGTTTTTGCCTCGGGTGAGGTATTTTCGCGAGTCGTGATCACCGGTTCTGGCACGTACGTTCGTGTAAATGAAGTATTTACCGTGAACGACAAACTCACAGTTTCCAGCGGTGACCAACTCGACCTTGAGTCTCCGGGGACACTAACTATAAATGATGATTTTGAGAATAACGGAGACTTCACGCCAGGCTCCAATAATGTCGCCTTCCGTGGCCAAACCGACACGGGTGGAGGAGACCCCAGTTCGACCAGTTGTAGTGGTATAGAGACGGACGATGGGGATTGCGAGCAAGACTTGATTGGCTCGGGAGACTTTTCCTTTGGCCCTGTCGACATCGACAATAACGACACCCGAGTCGTTCTTTCCCAAGCCGACGAGGTGGCCAACACCCCTGTCATTTCGACGCTAACGATCGATCCAGGAAATGACAATTCTAACGTTCAGTTTGTCTTAAACGACTCAGACTTAGACGTCACCGGGGACATCAATAACAACGGGTCGTTTTCGGCCGGAAATAAGCTGGTATCCTTCGTCGGGGGCACGACCCAGACGCTTAGCAGTCCGGATGGGTTCGACTTCGGACGGGTTCGTCTCTCGAACGGAAGTGATCCCGCCCTTGAGCTCAGTTCGAGCACCTTTAGCGTCGATAGTCTCGATATCGAGAATGGGCGCTTCCTCGTAAACAGTGGGGATGTGCTCCGTGTCAGACAGGAATTGCGTCTTGCTGGCGGGAATTCCAATCGGGTCAGCGTCGACGTGACGAATGACGGACGCGCCGTCCTCACGAATACGGGCATTCTCGAGTACTATGACAGCAATGACGACAACACTCTCGACGGTCGGGTCCGCGGGACGCTGGTGAAGCGACGTGACTTCACCCAGGGAAATCAGTGGTACTATACGGCGTCTGCAGTTGGGACATCCTCTTCCACCGACACCGTGGAAGAACTTTGGGAGCTTGGGCAAAGCACGAACGACCTGTGGACACAAGGCTTTACGGGATCAGATGCTCCGAACGCCAGTTCCGATAACTCCAACGTCCTCTACTATGACGAGTCGGCCGACGGTCCCGCTGATGAGAACGACAATGGGTGGACTTCGGTCGGGAGCGCCTCGGATGCTCTGGTCCCCGGGAAGGGATATGGCATATATGCCTACAGTGACGAGAATTACGACGGCACGCTTGAGGGATTTCCGAAAACCATTGACACCGATGTCGAGCCCCGTGATCAGATCTCGTTCGATTACAGTGCCGACGGTCCCGGTTTCAGCGTGACCGACAACGAGACCAACGATGGCAGTGTTGACCAGGCCGAAGGATGGAATCTGCTCAGCAACCCATACCTTACGACCGTCGACTGGGACGACTTCACCCGGACCAACTTGGATGACGTGGTGTATGTCTGGGATCCCCAAAATGACACCTACGCGACGTGGTCGACTAGCATGCAGAGCGGAACGGGAACAGGCTCGGTGCTGGAAAAAGGGCTCATTGCCCCGACGCAGAGCTTCTTCGTGAAGGCCAATGTTCTTGACGCCTCGTCGGTGAATCTCGAAATTCAAGATGTCACGACCGTACAGGCCGACACAAGTACGGTCTTCCTGAAATCGAAATCGACTGAGGAGAAACCGCCTCTCGTCGCATTCGATCTTGAACTTGAGTCGCTGGTCCGGGGGACGTCGGTCGGCTTTATCGAAAATACCACCTTTGGGAAGGATCCCCGGGGCGATGGGTACAAGTTCGGCTTGCCTGGCAAATCGGAGCCAGGGCTTGCCCTCTATTCGGTTCTTGACAACGGGGATGCCCTGACGATTCAGTCGCTACCCCGAAATCTGTCCGAGGAGGCAGTGGTCCCGATGGACGCACTGGCAACGGGATGCCGTGCCGACGACACAGCCTTTGGTGGCGACGCTACGATCAGCTGGCCCAAGCTGCGCAACATTCCCGCCGACTGGAATCTGAAACTTGTAGACACTGAGACAGGTGATCAATTCGACCTTCAGAACCAGTCGACGTCGCAGTATACGTTCTCTCTCCCCTCGGAAATGACGGATAGTGAGTGTGAGGAGCTGAGTACAAGTTCGAAGTCCGCCACTGAATCGGCTCGCGCCCCTTCGGGGCCGACAGTCCTCAATGTTGCTTCTTCGAAGGAGGGGGCCAAGAGCTCAGTCGACGCTCGATTCGAGCTTCACGTAGATCCGAACGGGGCTCTCCCGGTCGAGATGACGAACTTCACGGGTGAGACCGATAACCAACAGGTGGTTCTCTCCTGGACCACGGCCAGCGAACAGAACAATGCCGGCTTTCAAATTCAGCACAAACGAGACGAGAGCGGCGCCTCCTTTACGGACCTTACCTTCATCGAGGGCGCCGGGACGACCCAGGAGACGACCGAGTATCAATTCCGCACTGAGAACGAGCTAGATCCCGGGTCCCACACATTCCGTCTCAAGCAGGTTGACACGGACGGAGCGACCTCCTTCACCGATCCGATTACGGTAGATGTTGGGCTCTCGGGAGCATACCGATTGTCATCGTACCCGAATCCGGTACGCCGACAGGCCACCGTCGAGTTTGCGCTAAAGCAAAAAGGCCCGGTCACAGTCGCGATGTATAACACTCTCGGTCAGCGTGTCAAGACGCTCTACGACGGGCGCGTGAAGGCCGAAACGACGAAACGGCTGCAGGTGGAAGCTGAAGACCTCTCCAGCGGTCTTTACTTTCTCCGGATGGAGGGATCAGGCGTCTCGGCGACCAAGCGGGTGATGGTCGTCCGCTAGTTTCACTCCCTGGGAAACTCCAACGCCCGCCTCCTTTTTGGGGGCGGGCGTTTCTTTTTTTGATAAGATGTTGTGTTGCTGGATGTAACGTTCCGGAGGAAGCGACGCGTCGAATGGAGCTTGGTTCTTCAACACACCGATCAGGTGCTTAAACTCCAGCCCCATCGCTTACGCTCCCTTTAACATTACAAACTGAAATGGTCCTTTTATTTGGTTGTTAAACCTGTGTGAATAAGTTGAGGGAAGGCGCAGTCTGTTTCATATTCTGTTTTACTAATTTACAGATTGTTGGGTAAAAGAAACCCGAATATTGCTCCCTTTGATTTCCTCTCTACGACTCTTCTCATTGCACGTCCTTTTTTGTTTTGAGCCCTCTCGACACGATGTATTCTCGTCTCTCATTTTTTGCCCTCGCTTTCGCCGTTGTGTTGGCGTTGCCCAATACATCTCTTGCTCAACCTGACATCTACGTAGATGCGGACGCAACTGTAAGCGGATGTGGGTCGGCATCTTCTATTTCCGACCTTGACGGGTCGTCCTGGGACTGTGCCTACCCGGCTCTACAGGACGCCTTCGATGAGGTGAATAATAGTTCCTTCTCAACGTCGTTCGAGATTTGGGTCGCCGGGGGCACGTATTACCCGGATGTAGACAACGTAGACAACAATGGGGACGCAAGTACCGAGCACAGTGCCGAAAGTCGGAGCGAGTCCTTCACCCTCATCCGGGACGACGTTGCCTTTTACGGCGGGTTCGACGGTACGGACGGCTCGGGTGGAGGCACGCAAGAGAGTAACCGAAGTGATCGTGATCCGGAGGCCTATCCCGTGACGCTCTCCGGGGACGTGGATGAGGACAATAGTTCCGCGGGAAATGCCTACCATGTGGTTTACCTCGATGGTCGCACCGGGACCGGTACGACCCTCACGAGTACCACCGTGATTGACGGTCTGACGGTAACTGGGGGCAACGCAAACGGTTCGTCTCCGAACAACCGAGGGGGGGGACTCTACTGCGACGGCTCCGACGATGGAACAGGAGGGGGTGACGAGTGCAGTCCGGTTCTCCAGCGTCTAACGTTTGAAAATAATAGAACTGGGAATACAGGATTCGGTGGAGCGATCTACGTCGACGCCGAAGGGGGAATGGCGAGCCCGACGATTCGCGCCTCGAGCTTTCTGCAAAATACGAGTCAGGACGGGGGGGCTATTTTCAACAACGGGGATCCCGGAACGGCAAATGGGGAAATCGTTAACGCTACTTTTTTCGGGAATGGAGCTGGCAATGGAGGCGCCATTTTCAATGACGCCGATAATGGTACAGCGAGCCTCTCGATTATAAACGCTACCTTCGCTGGAAATACCGCATCAGGTAGCGTGAGTGGAGGAAAAGGAGGTTCTGCGATTATTACTCGCGGTGCCGATCTTGAGCTTCGAAACTCGATCGTCTGGGACCATACGAGCTATTCGGTTTACGAAGGAGGCTCCGGTCAACCGATCATTGCTCACTCGCTCGTAGAAGGAGGTCAGGGCGCTGTCTCAAATGGAGGCGTAGGCGGTTCCATCGATTACCATTCTAGCAATCTCGACGCTAATCCCCGATACCTCGGTTCAAACAGGGGAGCCGGTTCAGACGGAAGCTGGGGAACTTCCGACGATAACCTCCAGCGCAACTGGGCCTCTGCAGCCATTGATAATGGAGACGTCAGTGTGGTCCCCACCGACGTAACGGACATCGACGGAGATGGAAATACCTCCGAACTGGTCCCCGATCAGGATCTCACTGATCGGAATCAGGGAAAAACCGTCGACATCGGGGCCTACGAGCGTGGCGGGGTTGCACCGACCGGCGGCGTCGCACACGTCGACCAGGGTGCGAGTGGGGACATGGATGGAACCGACTGGACCAATGCGTACACCGACCTCCAGGCCGGCCTGCGGGCCAACGAGAACGCACAGGCGTCCGCCACTCCGGGCGACGTGACGGAGGTACAGGTGGCCACCGGCACCTACACGCCGTCCCGCCGTCGGGATGCGACCGACGTGCGGAGTCGGACCTTTTACATTGACGGAGACAACGTGGAGGTCTATGCCGGTTATCCTTCTGGGGGCGGCACGCGAGATCCGGAGGCGAATCCGGTCGTCCTTTCCGGAGATCTAGATGGCGATGACGACCCGTATGCCCCGCAGTCCGACACTGATGGGGACGGGACCACCCCCAGTCAGACGGACCATCTAAAGAACGCGAACGCGTACAGCGTACTCTTTCTTGATGCTGTTTCTACCGACATCACCGGATCCACGATTTTGAATGGGTTGACGGTCACCGGAGGTCTGGCGAACGGAGGAGGCACTCCCGCCGATCGGGGCGGTGGACTGTTCTGTCGGGCCGGGAGCGGACGGACTTGCAGCCCCACCCTTTCTGGGGTCAGCTTCTACGGGAATCATGCTGCCACGGCCGGTGGTGCCATCTATAATGGTGCGGAAGGGACGGCCAACTTCTCGGCAGAGAGTGTTGTTTTTCGAGGGAATGCCACCGGTGGGAATGGCGGTGCCATCGCGAACGACGCACAGAACGGAACGGGCACGGTCAGCCCCTCGCTGACAAATGCGACGGTCATCGCGAATGCTGCTCTTGGGGATGGGGGCGGCATCTGGAACCACGCCGCGTCGTCCGGAGAAACCGCAAGTCCTTCGATCACGAATGTCTCGTTCACCGGCAACACTGCTGGCGGGAGCGGGGGCACTCTGTACGGTGAGTCGACCGATGGCACCGTTAGCCCGACCGTCGCAAACTCCATTCTGTGGGGAAACGGGATCGAGGTTGCGGGGTCCTATTCGACACTCACGATTGACCACTCCATCGTAGAAGGAGGATGTCCTAGTCAAGCTAATTGCACCGGAAATCTCCTCGACCAAAATCCGCAGTTTGCAAATCCAGATGGCTCCGATAATGTGCTGGGGACAGCGGATGATGATCTCCGCCTGCAGGGACCGGGCTCATCCGGAGGGGCGTCCCCCGCTATTGATGCTGGGAATAACGACGAGATTGCAGTCTCTCAAGATCTTGGAGGCAATCCCCGACCTCAAGATGTTCCATCGGTGACGGATACAGGGAGTCCCGCTGGAGATGCGCCGTACGTCGATATGGGGGCTTTTGAGTCGAATGGAGATGCCCTCCCCGTCGAATTCACCAATGTGAGCGGCCAGGTGGAAGAGCAGGACGCCGTGATCAAGTGGTCCACCGCCAGCGAGACCAACAATGCTGGCTTTGAGGTGCAGCGCCGCGTCTCTGATGCAAGTACTCCTGGAGCGCGGAAGACGGACGGCTCCTTCACCAGCCTTGACGGTGCGTTCGTCGAGGGCGCGGGCACGACCAATGAGCCGCAGTCCTACTCCTATCGCGTTGAGGACCTTGACGCGGGGACGCACACGTTCCGCCTCAAGCAGGTCGACACCGACGGTTCGGCCTCGTACAGCGATCCGATTGAGGTCGACGTGGGGCTCGATGGCCCGTACAGCTTTGCGGCGTACCCGAACCCGGTGCGGCAGCAGGCGACGGTCGAGTTCGCTATGAAGGAGAAGGCGGACGTCACCATCGCGCTCTACAATACGCTCGGCCAGCGGGTGCAGACGCTCTACCGCGGCTCGACGCCCGCGGAGCAGACGCGCCGCGTCTCGGTGGATGCGGCCACGCTCTCCAGTGGTGTTTACTTCGTCCGGATGCGGGGCGGTGGCGTGACCGCCACGAAGCGAATTACCGTGGTCCGGTAGGTCCACATTCCTCCCTACATGCCGGCGTCCTCGGGTACTCCGGGGACGCCGGTTTTTTATTTGTGACGGATCGTTTCTACCTGTGGGGTGGAGGATCTACATCGTCGACTGGCGGCCGAATGGGGATGCGTCCTGCTTTTTCGGTCTGGCGTCATCCTTGCAACTTAGGGACAACGACGATTCATTTTCATCCAAGACTACGTCTACAGTCCATGCGGTATGTCTTTTCCCTGCTCCTTCTCGGGGCGCTGTTTGGGACCGGTTCCAGCGTTGCTCAGGTGAAATCCGAGGTCAGCGAGGTGACGGGCGTGAAGCGAATTGAGAGCAAGAGTATGCGCTCGCTTCACTCCGAGACCTATGCAGGCACCCACGCGTCCTTCCGGGCCGAATACATGAACGATCCCGATGAGGGGCCCGCCTGGATCCTTTCCTTCTATGGATTCGCGAAGGAGAAAACGCAGGTCAGTCAGACGAATCAATTCCGCGTGACGGCCGATGGGCAGCAGTTTGAACCCAGACGTCTCGAATCGAAAACGCGTACGGTCAACAACTCACTCCTCGAGGTGAAGCGGGCCTTCTTTTCCCGCTCGGCCTTCCAGATGATCGCGGAGGCGCAGAAGGTGACCATCTCGGTGGGGAGCGCACAATTTATGGCCATCCGGCCGCGGCGCAGTGACATGCGGCAGATTCTGGATCGGGTGCCGGAACAAGACGGGCCTCAAACGGCGAGTAACGACTCCTCCGGCAGCCGGTAGGCCGTCCTCAATCTGAGACGGGGACATCTCCCGTAGTGTCGATCCGTTTCGAGTAGATCGGTGGTCCCCGAACGAAAGGCGTCCTCACTGGTGTGAGGGGGCCTTTTCTTTTGACGCACGTAACGTTATTATTGTGAAGGCGATTTCATGAAGTCGTTGCGGATCACAGACGACCGCCGCGCCTTAGCTGTTAATCCCGTGTCAAATTCACTTCTGGAGCACGACGTCCGGATTCATTGGAAGCCCCACGACTCCCATACCGCCATGCGTTTCTTTCTCGTTTTTGTGCTCGCGCTCGCTCTGCTCGCCCCGTCGACGGGATGGGCGCAAATCAAGAAAGAGACCAGTGAAGTGACGGGGACAATGCGCCTCGTTAGTACGGAAATGCGCTCTCTCGTCACCGATTCGTACCCGGGACATGCCAGTTTCCGGGCAGCGTACGAAGCAAGCAACACGGACACCACGTGGACCCTCTCGTTTTACGGCTTTGCGGAGGCGGCTACGGATATGAGTGCAGCAACGCAAGTGCGGGTACAAGCCGACGGGCGGCCCGTGTCCACGCAGGACGTGCGTTCGAATACACGGTCGATGGATGACTCCATTCTCGAAATCAAACACGCGACGTTCACGCGCTCGAATTTCCAGCGCCTCGCCACGGCGGACCGGGTCGCGGCGACCATCGGATCCCATCAATTTGAGCTCACGAAGCCTCTTCGTAAAGATCTGCGTCTGATCCTTGAACGGCTTCCCAATCGAAAAGGGCCGTCGACGGCCAGCACGGAGGACTCGGAATCGAACCGGTAGGAAAGGAGGAGGCATCTACCGGGGGCGAGGACGATTGGGAACGTACTCATACCAGCAACCACGGATCGTTGTGCATTTCATCGGTCTGCAGAGAGCGGGGGCCGTCGCGAGGCGCCTCGCGGCGAGACTTTCCGAAGACCCTCGTAGTGAAGTGCACAGTCATCCTTAGCAATAGGCCTCGGCACTGCATCGAGAGCTGATTTCTCTTCTCCTGCCCTCGCTGCGTCTCTACGCTTCTGCTCTGGAGCGGTCCCCAGTCTGCTTTTCTCTCAGATTGAGGAGTCTGTGCGCGATGGGCTGGTTTCTCTTGAGCACGCCGTTTTGATAAAGGCGTCCGAATCTATAACAATAACAGAGGCTTTGGGGGAGAAGGGAGGTAAAACGCCCTCAGAAGTTATCCACAGGGTGTGCACATTCTATGCGGAATTGGCACAATAACAGACATTTGTTTTTGGGCGATTCGGGCCGAACTGGGGCGTCGAGCGGGTTTTTGTTTCTGTTATTGGGCGCAAGTAGACGGAGATCGGTCTCTTCCCGAAAGTTATCCACAATTTCCACGGCCTTCCTCCCGGATACGGAGGGTAATTGAATCAGCTGGTACTCACCTCCACCCATGCGATCTCCAGGGAAAGTAGTTTTAGTGTGGAGGGGTGGCATCGGTTTGGGTTGTCGTTTCCAGCAGGGCATCCGGGGCGGCATCCAGGAAGGGAGAGGGGCGGCGGGTGTAGCCGCGTTCCTGCTTCGGATAGGTAAGCACGAGGTGGCGCTCGGCGCGCGTCATGCCCACGTAGAGGAGGCGTCGGCTTTCCCGGCGCTCCTCAGGATCGCGGGCAAAGTACGGGGGAAAGGCATTGTCGTGCACGTCCATGCACACCACGCGCTCAAATTCAAGTCCTTTTGCGCTGTGATAGGTCGAAAGGGTGACCACGTCGTCGCCCGTCGCGGTGTCATTATCGCCCCAGAGCGCGAGGTGCGTCAGCAACTCCTCCAGCGCGTCGCTTAGGAGCGGGCGGTCGGCATACGGAGAAAACAGAGCGTTGAGGCGGCGAGCGAGGCCCGGTTGCAGTCCACTGTCGGCCGTGGGAATGGTCTCTTCCTTGATGAGGGTGTAGAGCAGGTGTTGTCGAAGCCGGTCGGTGAGAGCGCGGGGGAGCATGGAGCGCAGGTCGGGGCCGGCGGGCGATGCGTCGCGGAGGGCCCACACGTAGCCGACCTGGAGCAATGCCTCAGCGTCCGGCGACAGGGCGTCGGGCGACGGCTCTTCGTAGGTGAGGGCCGCCGCAAGCAGTGGCAGCAGCGACTCGTGGGCCTGGATGCGATGCTGGCGGGCACGCTCTTGTTGAAAGTGGGTCAGCAGGCGCTGTTGATCCTTGCAATCATCGAGGGCGCGGTGGGCGGTCGAGGTTGTGTCGTCCAACAACTGGGCCCGAAGGGCTGCGGCGCTGTAGCGGCGGAGGTCGGGGAAGAGCTCGTGCGCGGCGGGCAGGAGGTCGTAGGTCGTGGTCCAGCGGGCGTCGGCGGCGTGCTCGGCGTCGAGGCGGCGCAGGACACGGAAGTCGTACCGCTGGCCGTTGTGGGCCACGAGCGGCGCGGTCCCGACGAAGTCGCAGAGATCGGCCCACACCTCCGCCTCCGGGCGCGCGTCTGCAAAATCGGTGCCCGGGTCGAGGTCACACACCTCCCGCAGCGTCTCGCGCTCGTCCTCGGTCAGGTCGTCGGGCAACTCAACCAGGGCGGAAAATTCGTCCACGATCGTTCCGTTACGCACCTTCAGCGCCCCGATCTCGGCTACGCGGCACTGGCGGGGATCGGTGCTGGTGGCCTCCAGATCAACCATAACGTACTCGGGAAAGAGCGGCTCGGCGGCGGACGGTCCCGTGGCGGCCTGCAGGCATTTGAAGAGCCGGACCGATGGACTGTGAAACGTCTGCTCCGGATCCACCACGGAAATGTCGCTCGGATCGAAGCCGAGCAAGGTATTCTGCTCCGCTGGCAGCGATGCGTCGGGGGCGAGCAGCAGAACCTGGGGCGGCGTATTCGGGTCGGGGAGGGCGTCGGTACGGTCGGCCCAGCGGAGGAACGCCTCCAGGTCCGTTGTGAGAACGATGTCCTGCGGCCCCAGCGGGGGAATGCCATCCTCTGCGGGTCTCGCGAAGAGGGCCTCCTGTGCTTCGGGCAGCGGCGCGGGCGGATCGGACTCCAGGTTGAGCGCCCGTCGCACGAGTTGACGCCAGAGCCGGGTGATCTGCGGCGTCCGGTGGTGCAAGAGAAGGCGGGGAGGGGGCGAGGAGTGCTGAGCCGTTGCCCACTGCGAGAGCACCTCTCCAGCCTCTCGAATCGAGGGCAGCTCCGTCGGGTCGGTGAGGGACGCTGTATGTTGGGAGAGCAACTGGAGGGGGCCGCCGATTTGGCGCAGGGCGTCCGTCACGAATCCGCCAATGGTCCGATCGTCGTTCCGGGTCATGGGGAGGAGGTTGCGAATGGTGGCGTAGACGCGGTCGAGCCGATCGTTGGCCTGGTCGAGTCCGGCCGCGTGACGGGCCTTTTGGTTGGAGACGACGGTCTGGAAGACGGTCCAGTCACTGTGATCGGGCATCTGGCGGCGCGCAAAGTCGCGGAGGCGGGCCATAACCTCGTCCGGCAGCAGCTGGTCGAGCAATTCATTCATCGGCGCCTCGACGGGACGGTCGCGGCGGCGGGCGTCGATCACGCGGAGCAGGGCATGAAGGGCCCGGGCCGGAGGGGTATCGAGCAGATTTTCGGCACTGCTCGTTTCGCAGGCAATGCCGGCCCGCAGCACGTCCCGCTCCAGGGCCGCCAGGCGTCGGTTCCAGCGCGTGAGAACAGCGATTTCGCCCCGATGGGCTCCGTCCTCGATCCACTCCTGAATCTGCCGCAGGGCAAAGAGCCGCTCGTGCTCTCTATCGTCGCAGGCCACGAGGCGCACCGGGGCCGTGCCGTCGGCCTGCGTGTGGATCTCGCCCCGTCGTTTCAGGCGCTCCTCGCCGTCGAGCACGGCCTCGGCTACCGAAAAGATGGAATGGTCCGAGCGGTAGTTGGTGGTGAGAATGTGTAAGGTGCCGTTCTCTTCCCGGCAGTCGAACTGGTCGATGAAGCGATGCACGTTTTGGGGGCGTGCCCCGCGGAAGCGGTAGATGGACTGGTCGTCGTCGGCGACGCAGAAGAGGTGAACGCCCTCCGTGCCCAGGCGCCGCACCACGTCGAACTGCACGGGATCGGTATCCTGAAACTCGTCCACGAGAATCGCGTCGGTCTCTTCCACCAAAGCCGCCCGCACGGCATCGTGCTCACGAAGCAGGTCGCGCGTGTTCACGAGCAGGTCGTCGAAGTCGAGCGCCCCGCGGTCGGCCAGCATCTCGTTGTAGGCGTGCAGGCCCTCGTTCAGACGCCCGGACACCGTGTCGATGCCGAGCTTGATGCGACTGATGCGTGTTTTGACCTGCCGGTAACTGCCCAGATAGTTGCGCTCGCACCACTGCTCATTCTCCTCGTACCACCGCTGCCAGAAGGCGTCGGTGACCGAGTCGTCCACCACGACGAAGTCCTCCGGGACGTCGCCCCGATCGGGAAAGGCGCGGAGCGTTTCGTAGCAGAAGTGGTGGATGGTGCCGGCACGCACATGCTGCGCCTCGGGGCCGACGAGGGCGGCGAGACGGCGGGTGAGCTGGGCGGCGGCCCGGCGCGTGAAGGTGATGAGGACGAGGTGCGACGGCGTCAGTCCGGCGTGCTCAATGAGGTGGGCCGCTCGGCACACGAGCACGCGGGTTTTTCCGGTGCCCGGCCCGGCGACCACGAGTTGCGGTTCCATCGAGGCCGTCACGGCAGCTCGTTGGTCGGGGTTGAGGTCGGGCCGGTCGGCGTTTTTCGTCATTGAGGACAGAGGGGCGTGGGGACAGGACGAGGTGCTGTGTTCGGGATGCTACGCCGGGATTCTGGTTGAAGGTTGGGGGAGGGCGTCAGTTTTTGTTGTTGCGGAGGAAGGGGACGAAGCGGACGGGGGCGAGTTCGCGGGTCGAAATCTCGCCGTTCGCTTTCGTGACCAGGGTGAGGCGCTGCGTACGGCCGGTCGGGCCCACCGGAATGATCATGCGGCCGCCCTCGGCGAGTTGTCGGATGAGTGGGGGCGGAATCGTCTCCGGGGCCGCCGTCACGATGATGAGGTCGAAGGGGGCACGCTCGGGCCAGCCCTTGAAGCCGTCGGCATTTCGGACGACGACGTTGTCGTAGCCCAAATTCTGGAGTCGCTTCGTGGCGGTCGTCGCCAGTTCCGGGAGGATTTCGATGGTGTAGACCGAGTCGACGATCTCGGCCAGCACCGCGGCCTGATAGCCGGAGCCGGTGCCGATCTCTAGGGCGCGATCCGTTGAGTCGGGAGCTGCCAGTTCCGTCATGCGCGCCACGATGTACGGCTGCGAGATCGTCTGCTCGTGGCCGATGGGGAGGGGCCGGTCCGCGTACGCCAGTTCCGGGGGATGATTGGGGGCGAAGCGGTGGCGCGGCACCGAGCGCATGGCGTCGAGCACGTCAGGATCGGAGATGCCTCGTGCTTCGATTTGCTGCTCCACCATTTGGGTGCGGAGCCGCTGGTGCTTCCAGCTCGTGTCCGGCGGGACGGTCAGAAGGAGGGAGGCAAGGAGGAGGACGAGCATGCCATGGGAGTCCCGTTTGAAGAGGTGTTATTTCAGATAAGATAAACGGGGCGGGTCGATTTGCGTTCTATTGCCGTCACACGCAAATGAGAACGTACGTGATGACGAAATCCTATTCGGCTGCACGATGGAATTCCATATCGGGCCGAGCAACTCCATCCGGTGAGGCTGCCGAACAGACCGACGGCCTATCACGAAGTACATCTGGGTACAAGGGAGCTTGCTCCAATCGGGAGTGACCGGTACGGCGAAATTCGGCGCGTCCGTGAGACAGGAGCTGGTCCCGTTCCCATTGTCACGAGTGGCGGTCGGGGGCTATCGCGTCGAGGAGTCTTCCGGCCAGTGGAATGTGATCGGGACGTCAATGTCGGGATGCAAGCTCTCGTCCACCGGGCAGTGGCGGGCGGCGCGCTCCAGGCGCTCGCGGGTTTGATCGTCGAGGGGAGCCGGCATCGTCACCTCCGTTTTCAGGGAGTCGATGCGACGCGGGTTGGAGGCCATTTCCTTCTCCACCGAGATCTCGATGCCGTCCAGGTCGAAGTCGTGTTTATCAGCCTGGATGCCCAGAATCGTCGCGATACAGCTCCCGAGTGCTGTGGCCACGAGGTCGGTGGGCGAAAAGGAGCGGCCCTGCCCGTGGTTGTCGGTAGGCGCGTCGGTGGTAAGCGTCACCCCAGAAGGAGTGTGCTCCGCTTTGCAAAGGAGATCGCCGAGATACTTGGTGTCAATCTGGACCATGGAGAAAATCGTGTTTCAAGAAGAGGCGGAAAGGCGTCCCGACGGGGCGCCTTTCCGCTTGACATAGGATACTGGTATGCTTGCCGCAAAGCGCTCCTCTCCGACATCGCTCTCGTGGGACGCGAGGAGCGTCCTCTCGGTGGGTCCTGGCAAGGCGTGTTCGGGTCATTCGGTTCCGTTGGACAGCTCGCACAGATTGTCCGAGCCGATGCCGAGGGGGCGGTTGAGGAGGTTGTAGTAGTTTTCCAGCGCCACCAGCCACGTGAGTTCCACGACTTCACGCTCGTCGAAGTGTGCGCGAAGTGCATTGAACGTATCGTCCTCTGCATCCACGGTGCGCGTCACCTCTTCCGCGTACGTTAGGGCGGCCCGCTCGGCCGCGTCGAAGGCCGGATGCGACTCGTACTCCAGGAGCGCGTCCCATTTCTCGGACGACACGTCTTCCGCCTGCGCATCGGCCTGCGCGATGTCCTGGCAGAAGGCGCAGCCGTTGATGGTGGCGACGAGTTCCTTCACGAGAAGGCGGAGCGTCGGGGTGAGCGTAAGCCGGCCTTCCAGTTTGTTCATCTCGTAGGCGAGGCGCAGTCCCTCGGGCATACGGGCCCACACGACCTTCAGCGGCGTGATGACGGTGCCCTGCTGCCAGCGCGCGAGCATGTAGGTGAGTTGGGTTTTCCACGCGGACGGGTCCTCAATAGGGGCGAGGCGGGGCGATTCGGTCTCGTCGTCGGATGCGGATTCGGAAAGCGGCGGTACTGCGTCGGTCATGGGGAATGAATGTTGATGAACGATCATCGATCATAGCATTCCCATGACGACGAGGCGGCGCCCTACGTGACAGTCCAGTGGCCGATTCATTGTGTCTTTACGCGCGTCGGGCGATGAATCCGTTCGCAGGGGGCGTCCCGTCGGCCTTATTCGTCGAGAGGAGCGTGCAAAAGACTGTCGAGTGAGGGCAGCTGGGCATCCGGAATCCGAGTATCGGGGAGGCGATCGAGGGGACGAGGGAGAAGAAACGAGAGGGTGACGGCACAGTGGTCGGACGGCGGAGGAGATGCCCCACACCGGATGTTTGCGTCCGTGGGGGCAATGCGTCCCGGCCGATAGAAGATGTAGTCGACCTTCCGGCGGGGCGTGTCGGCTGGGTGGGTGGCGACGGACTGGCCCGTCACGCGGGCCCCCTCTGCGAAAAAGGCCGGCTGCAGGCTCGTCCCCCGCAGCAGAAGCTCGACCGTGTCATTGTCCGAGGAGGTTGGCTCGCTGTTGGAGGCGAGGGCCGAAGCGGAGGACATCGGGCCGTCGATGCTTCCGACAATGAGAACCGGCATCCCCAGGCGGGCAAGTCGCAGGTATAATCGGTTCACCTCGCGGGCGTGCTGCTCACGGGTGGCCACGGTGGGAGCGTCCAAGTTGATGTTCATAATGAACAGCGGCCATCCGCCAATGTCGACGACGGTGGTGTGTACGACCGGGTCGGGCCGGAGCCATCGTTCCCAGAAGGCCTGAGAGGAATCTGTCATGCGGGTCCGAACATGTTGCCGAATCGGAAATCGGCTCCAGACTGTCTGGCCAGACACAATGGACCCCAGTCTCGGCGCGTAGGGACTGTACCGGTCGTTCCACCGCACCGCACTCACGGTGCCCTTCATTCCAAGTTGCAGCGCCATCGAGTCAAGCACAGAGGAGGACCGCCCGAAATCGACCTCCTGAAGGCCGATAAAATCGGCGTTCGTCTGGCGGAGAAGGGCCTCGACGCGCTGCAGGACGGACGGGGGCGAATCGCCGCCTTCCGCCAGGTGGCCGAGATTGTAGGTGGCCACCGTGAAAGTGTCTTGGGTCGACGGGGGCAGGGGCGTAGGGTAGCTCGTACGCTGAGTAAGGTCGGCCTCGGGGCGGGGGCCGGCGTCTGCCCACAGAAAAAACAGACCGAGACAGACAAGAAGCATCGTTCCCGAGACAAGGACGAAGAGAGTGCGCTTCATATTCGAACGACACATACAAAATGAGCGAGGAGTAGAATCCGATCTCTCTGGGCGGGGCGCCGAAACAGGAATCCGTGGATCTTTCCTTCCAAACGCAAACGGCACGAGAGGCGCCGCGTCAATGCAGAATCGCACTGACATCTCCACATACGAAAGGGCCTGACCGTGACCGGCCAGGCCCTTCCATCTCGTGGTGCGTCACGTTTTCCACGTCGGGTAGAACGATGGCCAGTCGACTGTATTCAGGCCGCAGAATGCCGAATTCAACACAGCGTGTTCAATTCGGCATCCGACAGCCTCAGCTTGACTGACCATCGGGAGAGAAGCGTAGAAAAGACGCCGAAACGGTGCGTTAGTATTCCGGATTCTGTTCCAGCTTGGGGTTCACGCTGATTTGGGCTTCCGGAATCGGGAAGAGCGCCCGGTAGTTATCAGACGGCTCCTTGAACCGCCACGGTCCCGTGAAGGACGGAGCGTACGGCTCATCGACCCGTGTGCCCCCGTGGGCGAACTCGTACCGAATCTGGTCCTGTCGGCGCAGCATTTCAAAGTGAAACTCAAAGCCGCGCTCCTGCAGGATGAGCTGATACATCTCCTGCTCCGAGGGCGATCCGGAGAGCTTGTCGGCCCCTGTGCGGGTCCGCACCATATTGAAGGCGTCCATGGCCGCCGGGGTCGGAGTGCCATTGGCGGCCGTGAGCGCCTCAGCCTTGATCAGGTACATCTCTGCCAGTCGGATGAGCGGGAAGTCATTCCCCATGTTGGACGCCGACGCGTTCGGGTCCAGCTCAAACTTCATCGGACGGGCGCCGGGCTGTTCGAGCGCCTTCGTGTCCCCTTCCAGAATGATGCTCGGAATCTTAGGGGTGAAGTTGATCTGATCACTCGAGTTACGGGCCTCCACGATGTTGTTGCCATCGCCGTCGAGGTCCGCGGAATTCGGGTTGCTGAAGCAGTCGTCGCCGGCGCAGCCCTGATTCGGACCCTCGTACTGCAGACCGGTCATAAACTGGTCCTGCCGCACGTCATTGTTCGGCACGTTGTCGTACGAGTTGTAGAAGTCGGCGATCGTGGTGAAGCCGTTCCAGGGCCCCGCCTTCCAGGGCTGGTTGTAGTGGAGCATCGCCTGCTCCTTCTGAAAGCCCTGTCCGGACTTGGCGTTGTAAGTGGCCGCAAAAATGATTTCGTCGTTTCCGGCATTGTCGGCCGCAAAGGGCGCGAAGTAATCCTCCGCGAGGTCGTAGTTGGGCGAGTTGAGCACCTGGTCGGCCGCCGCAGCTGCCTGTTCATACAGCTCCGGACCCGTGCCCAGCACACTGATGTCCTGATTGTTGGGACCGCCCACCGCAACGCCGTACACCTCAGAGTTGAGGAGCAGGCGGGCAAGGAGCCCGTACCCGGCGCCTCGGGTCGCACGACCGTACTCGATATCCCCCTTCGCATCCAGGTTTGCGATGACGGAATTCTCACTTGGGTTGTTCACGTCATCCACGGAAATCTCCCCGGAGGAAGCCCCGACCAGTTCCTGCAGGAGGAAGTCGTACACCTCCTTTCGGGTATTGTGAGGAGGACGATTTTCGGTTGAAACGTTGTTCTGACTGATGAAGTCGTACTGTTCGTTTCCTTCTTCCACCACAATGGGCACACCGCCCCAGACGTCCATGAGCCAGTAGTAGTAATAGGCCCGGAGAAAGCGCATCTCAGCCTTGAATTTCGTGGCCTGCTCCTCCGTCAGGTTTCCGGACTCGGCGGCCGCATTCACCGTTGAGAGCAGGCTGTTGGTTCGAGACACGCCCGTCTGGAGGTTGCCCCAGGTCGGGTTCAGGTCCGGGTGGGTGGCACTCCACTCGTGCTGCGTGAGCCGACGCCACTGTCCCCCATCGGCCCAGTCCCCGCCCCGAGTAGGCACCATTACCTCGTCCGAGGTATGCTCTACAAGGTTGAAGGGGGAAAACTGAAGGTTCCGAAGAGGGGCATACGTTGCCGCGGCGGAGGAGCGGAACTCACTTGCGTTGGTCGGGAAATTCCCCTTTTGAATCTGCCCGAAGGTCTCCTGCTCGAGCTGTGAGTCACACGCCGTAAACGCAAACGGAAGGGCGAGGATGGTGAGGAGGGCCGTGAGGCGTCCCCACCGGCTGGTATGGAAAGAAGCAATATTCATCAATCTGCGTGGTTGGATTCGGTAGAGCGAGACAAGAGCTCCGGGCATCTAGATGCCGATCTCGATGCCGAACGTGATGGACCGCTGGCGGGGATAGCTGGTGTAGTCGATCCCACGCGACGGGGTCGCGAGACTCCGGAAGCCGAGTCCCTCGCCGCTGGTGTTCGTATTGAGCTCCGGATCAAACCCGCTATACGGCGTGAGGACAAAGAGATTCTGACCGGACAGGTACACCCGCAAATTGCGCAGGTTGTACGCCGTCGTGTTCGGGAAGGTGTATCCCAGGGTCAGCTTATCCAAGCGAAAGAACGACGCATCCTCGATCCAGCGGGAGGAGTAGGAGGGAGAATGGCCTGAGCCCGTCCCATCGTTGACCGTCTCCTCCAGCACGTTGAGACGTCCCAGCAGGCTCTTCGTCGTAAGCTCTGCCGCGGTGTTGTTGAAGAGCTCTCGCCCCTGTTCGCCGCGGAAGAACGCGCTAACATCGAAGTTGCCGTACTGGAAGCGCGTGTTGAATCCATAGGAGATGTCGGGCACCACGTTGCCGAGGTACTGGTCTGCGGCCTGGCTCACGTCCGTCGTCGTGCCGCCTTCGCCGTCTTCGTATACCTCCTTGCCATTTTCGATACCGACGAACACCGGTCCGTAGAACGACCCAATGGGATGGCCGGGCTCCAGGCGCTGCGCCTGCACGTCGGTCAGGCCCTGGCCGCTCACAGTGCCGTGGTCGATCGTGCCTCGACCGCCAAGGTCTTCAACCAGATTCCGGTTCGAGCTGGCGTTCAGGCCCACCGTGAGGCTAAGATCGTCCTGGTCCAGAACGTACGCCTCCAGGCTCGCCTCTACTCCCTGGTTCGACACGGCCCCAACATTATCGAGCACCGTTTCCGAGGGCGCCGGCTGCTGCACGCGCACGTCCAGCAGCAGGTCGTCGGTGTACTGCCGGTAGTAGTTCACCGTGCCGTCGAACCGGCCGTACGTGAAGTCGAGGCCCACGTTGACCTCACGCGTCTCCTCCCACTTCAGTCCCGGGCTGGCGGCGCGGACCTGGGTGACCCCGATCACTTCCTCTTCTCCGGACCCGAAGATGCCGGCGTCACCGGCGCTTGGGGTCAGCAACGGAAGCGACTCGTACGGGGGGACTGCCTGATTGCCGCTAATGCCGGCCGACACCCGGAGCTTCAGCTGGGTGAGTCCGTCCACGCCGCTCAGGAACGACTCTTCGGCAGCATTCCACCCAACGGAGGCCGAGGGGAAGTAGGCGAACTTGTTATTGCGCCCGAAGACGGACGAACCGTCGCGGCGCACCGTCGCCTCAAAGAGGTACTTGTCCTGAACGTTGTAGTTGAGCCGACCAAAGATGCCGATCTGATCGACCTGCTCCTTGTTTGAGAAGGGAGGCAGAATGTTCGTTCCGCTCCCGAGGTTGTTATAGAGGGTCGCGTCGGTCACGAAGTTCTGAACCGTGGTGCCGACCTGCTTAAAGTTTTCGCGCTGAAACTCGAACCCACCGAGGAACTGAAACGAGTGGTCCTCAAACAGCTCCCGATTGTAGCGCAGCGTTGACTGGGCCACGATATTCGTGAGGCGGCGTTCGTTCTGGCTGGCACTGCCCCCCACCGTTGCCCCAACGGCATTCGCCTTCGGGACGTACGCCCGGCGGATGCCATTGCTCACGTCGGCGCTCATGGTTCCCTTCAGTGTCAGGTTCTCTAGGAGGTCCGCTTCAGCAGAAAGACTTCCGAGGATCCGTTCCTGCTCGGTATTGTCCGTAATCTGTTCGAGCAGCCCAACGGGATTGCGCACGCTTCGCAGGTACTCGAAGTAGGTTCCGTCGTCGTTGCGAACGGGACGTCGCGGGTCAAAGGAAAGGGCACTCTTGATCGCTCCCCCCTGAAAGCCTCCGCCCTGATTGAAGAAGGCGTGGTTCCGGTTCGTCCGGACGCCGGTCAGGCTCAGGTTCAGGCGGAGCTGGTCCTCCAGGGTTGAGTGGCTGGCATTGATCCGCCCGGAAAAGCGTTCGAGCCCCGAGTCCAAGAGCACGCCCTCCTGCGTCGAATAATTGGCCGATGCCCGAAAGGAGGTCTGCTCGGTCCCGCCAGAGAACGACAGGTTGTGGGATTGTGAGAGCGTCGAGCGGAAGATTTGATCCTGCCAGTCCGTACTGGCGCCTGGCTGGGCGGAGAGCGACGTATCGACGGCCTGCCGGTATTCGTCGGCCGACAGAAGGTCAAGAGTGTTGGAGACCTGACCGCCGGTGATCTTTCCGTTATAGGTGGCCTGAATCCCGCCGGACGTCCCGCTCTTCGTTTCAATAAGCACAACCCCGTTCGAGCCCTGCGATCCGTAGATGGCCGTTGCGGAGGCGTCCTTCAGGATCTCGATGGACTCAATGTTTTGAGGGTTGATCATCGCCAGGGGGTTGGTGTCGGTGGAGGAACTCACGCCTCCTGCATCCGCTCCTCCCGGCGTCATGTTCGTCGTGCTGATGGGGACCCCATCGATCACATACAGCGGGTCGTTGCTAGCACTCAAGGACTTCTGGCCGCGCACTCGGATCCGCATCCCGGCTCCGGGCTCCCCACTGTTGGAGATGATTTGCACGCCGGCGACTCGGCCCTGGATGAGGTCCTGTGGACTTGTGTTTTGGCCGGTGACGGCGTCCGCCACATCAACCGAGGCCTGGGCGCCCGTAATATTTCTGCGCTGCTGGGTGCCATATCCGGTGACCACAACCTGGTCGAGTTGCGCGACGTCCTCTTGAAGACTCACGTCGATGACGGTTTGATCGCCAACCTCGACCGTCGTTTCGCGATACCCCACGAACGAAAATGCGAGCGTGACGTCCGGACCGGGCACCTCAATCTCGTACTGCCCTTGGGCGTTCGTCGTCGTTCCCGTCTGCGTGCCCTGGATCGTGACGTTCACCCCGGGAAGCGTCTGTCCCGATTTGGCATCCGTCACGGTTCCGCGCACCGTTTTCTCCTGAGCGAGGACACTGCTCACGCAAAGGCAGGAAAGGAGTAATACCGCTGCTGCACTCTGCAATATCGATCTATTCATGTCTCGTGCTGGACCAATTCTAGCTAGAATATGCGATCATGAGAAGCTGTTGGGCGAACGTTCTGTGGCCTTACGACATCGCGGAACGTGTGCAAACGTCTGCATCGCCAATTAGCCCCACACGCCAAGTTGGCTTGTCAACCTCATTCGAGCGCCATTTTGCGGCTTCGACCACTGTGTCTCGGCTGAGTATCGATCCATCAAACCGCTTCTGACTCCACTACTCGTACTTCGACAACCGGAAAGGGGGCTCTTTGTAAATCCACGATGAATCGATCAGGGAAGTACGCTTGTTCCCGGCCAGATTGCCGTGAGGGGACTGCCGCCGGACCCCAACCCGTTCGCGCTGCGGCCGAATACTCAAGAGCCGCCTGGGTGGAATCGTTTTCATTTGGAACCGATTCCATGGTAAGGGAAAGAGGCGATGGCGTCAAGTTTTAGGGCGAAGAAAGGAAGCGTGAAGCCCGTCCCGACGAGACCTTCCAGTTTGGTTACGGAGTCGTGGACGTCCGGAACGAAGTTGCGGATCGATTGAGGGGAGAAGGGGACGCTCCCTGGGAAATGCGGTAGGCCTGGTCCGCGTCGAGTCCGGTGAGGGTCTGGGTTGGCCGGTCGGCGGTGGGCCAGGTGACGCGCAGGGTGTCGATTTGTGTGGCGTCCCCCAGCCCGATCGTCGCTTGCAGGGGGGCGGCCCCGAAGCTGCCGCCCGTTCGCACTGTGCGGTGGATCGTGCGGGTCGTCCCGTCGGGGCGCCGGGCCGTCACGGCAATGCGCGCGCCGATGGCCGACCGGTTGGCCGACGTGCCCTTCAGGTCGAGCGTCACCGAGTGGTGGCCGTGCCCGGGATTCTCAAAGAGCACGTTCTGGAAGGAATCGCCGGGAATGGCCCCGCCCATGACGCTGTAAATGTCCTGATCGCCGTCGCGGTCAAAGTCGGCGAACGCCACGGAGTGGCCCTTCTGGATGTGCGCAAATCCGCCGTCGTAAGATACCTCTTCGAAGGAGGCGCCGTCCTGGTTGTGAAACATGCGGTTTGGCACAATTGAGCTAAAGCTGGGCGCGCCGGTCCCGGCGTAGAAGTCCTGGTACCCGTCGTTGTCGAGGTCGCCGTAGTTGGCCCCCATCGTAAAGAGTACCTTGTCGAGGTTGAGGCGGGCGGACACCTCCGTAAACGTGCCATCCCCATCGTTTCGGTACACGCGCGGTGTCTCGGCGGACGACTCGCCTAAAAACTCGGCGGCGACGGCGTGGGAGACGCGGTTGAAGTACCGCATGTCGAACCCGGAGACGAAGAGGTCCTGATGGCCGTCGTTGTTGTAGTCCCAGAACCAGACTGGAAAGCTGAAGATGGGCTCGCGGACTCCGGCCTCCTTCCCGCGTTCTTTGAAGGTTGGAACGCCGTTCGGACCGGGGCCCTGGTTGACGAACAAACGGTTCGGACCGCCAAGCACCGAGACGTAGAGGTCGGGCCATCCGTCGTTGTTGACGTCTCCCCATGCGGAGCCCTTCACGTAGGCCGTCACGTTCAGGTTTGCTGCGGCGGCCGTGTCCGCAAACGTGCCGTCGCCCTGGTTGAGGTACAACTCGCTCGGGTGAGGCGACACCGCCGTGTTGGTCGTATCGCCCGAGAAGGGGTCGATGGCCGTGCTCGATTCATTGCCGACGAACAGGTCGATGTGCCCATCCCCGTTCACGTCCGCCCAGGCAGCCGTTTGCGTCGGGTGATAGGCGTCGAGGCCGGCTTGATACGTCACGTCGGTGAACGTGCCGTCTCCATCGTTGCGCAGAAGAGAATTTGGTCGCCGTCCCTGCTCGCCGAGCCACGCCCCCCGAAGGACGAAAATGTCTTCGTAGCCGTCATTATTGTAGTCGGCATGGACGGTATTGAGGCCGGCGACGAGGCCCTTCAGCCCGGCTTCCTGCGTCCGTTCTTCAAAGCCGCCCTCGCCATCGTTGACATAGAACCGCGGCTCATCATCGAGGCCGTACGACGTAACGAAAATATCGAGGAAGCCGTCGTTGTTGAAGTCTTCGACGTTAACGCCGCCCGCAATTGCGTTGTGATTGACGCCGAGCGGCCCGGCCACGTCCTGGAACTGGTTGATGGGACCCTCGTCGTCCGCCCCAATTCCGGGAATGCGGAGTCGAGGATGCGAGAGGCCGTCGGGGTACTGTCCGAGGGTCATGTGGGCAATATTCAGCAGCCACCGACTCTGCAGGTCTCGGGGGAATCGTCGGGCGATGTGGCGGTAGATCTGGATGGCGTTGCGAGATCCTTCCGGGTCGGTATGGACGCCGGCCCCTCGAATCGGCAGGATGCACGACCCGGCCGAGTGGTTCTTGATGCAGTTCTGCTGCTCTCCAAGCCGCAGGTACGCGAATCCCAGCAGGTTGAAGATGGGCCTCGACTGTTGAGAGACCTGCGGGAGTCGGAGATTCGCTTCTTGAATGAGGGTGTTGAGCGCTTGAAGCGATGCCTCAACGTCTCCGGCGTAGAGCAGCTCGTGCGCGTAGCGGTATCGAAGCCGCATGCGCTGCCGCGACGAGGCGGTATCGAGACGGCGCTTCAGCACTTCGGCCCGCCGGCCGTTCAGGTGAAAGTAGTCCATCGGGTGCTCGTAGGCCCGTTCGTTGAGCGCGGTGAGCACCGCCCGCATCTTCTCGGTGCCATCGGCTTCAATGGTGTCGACCCGAATGGGTGGGCCTCCTGTAGCTGGACCATCTGCGGAAGATGAGGACGAGCGCTCCGATTGACATCCACCGAGGAGGCCGGCGAGGAGGACACCGACGAGCAAGAGAACGGCCGTGCGCATGAGACTGGAGGACTGAGATGCAGAGAGACAGTTATTCCGTCGGGGTTGCCCTCGACGGTCCGAGTGCTGTTGTGTCGGAGCGGAGGATTACTTGCGGCGGCGCATCATTCCGCGCAACGATCACACGCCAAGTTCCCTCCGGTCCCCGCAGCAGACGCAGGGCGCGCACTTCTCCCTGGAGATACAGGTTGCTCTCGACCGGCGGCACGGCGGTCCAACGCCCGTCCCTGTCTCGAAGGAGCGTGCCGTAGCTGGCGTCGTAGCGGCCCTGCCGGGGGCGCACAGCGTGGAAGTTGCCGCCGAGGAGCACATCCTGCGATTCATTGCCGGTCAGGTCGTGAATAAGCGTGCCGTAGACGGGGGCAAACTGGGCGCGGGACGGGAGCGAGGTGACCGTAAAGGTGCCGTTGTCCTGGCTCTCGACGTACGCACTGGCGAAGATCTGAGCGGTTTCTACAGTGGCGTCCTGAATCTTTGCAGAGGGAAAAAGGTCGTCGATCTGCGCGGCACCGAAGGACGCGTACGTGGGAAATTTCTCTTTGAGGAAGGGGAAGCGCTGAATCAGTTGGTCGCGCCCGGCCCATGGATAGGACGTGCCGCCGTTGAAGCGGGTCAGAACGGGATCGGTCTGTCCGTCGTCATCAAAGTCGTTCCGGTAGAGGCGGACGGGCGACTGCGGCGCGGCCTGAAGTCGAGCGTTCAGCCCAAAGTTGCCGGCGATGAGATCGGGCGTCTCGTCCCCGTTGAGGTCCGCGGCATGGACCGCGTTCCACCATCCGTTTGTGTCGGAGAGTCCGGCGGCCGCCGTCCGGTTGACGAGTTGGCCGTCGTGCTGTTCGAACACTGTGATTGGCATCCACTCGCCGACCACGACGAGGTCGAGCGCCGCACTGCCGCGCACGTCGGCCCAGGTCGCGTCGGTCACCATACCCACCCGGCGGAGGGCCGGCGCCGCCTTGTCGGTCACGTCGGTAAAGTGGCCGGTGCCGTCATTTTCGAGCAGGTAGCTGGTCGGGGCCTCGCCGTACTCGTGGGCCACCACGCGGCTGCCCACGAACAGGTCCATGTCACCATCTCCGTCGAAATCGGCCGGGGCCACCACAGCGCCGTTTGCCGTCAGGGCGTCCGGCAGCGCCTCCTTTGCCTGCCGGAAGCGTCCCGTGCCGTCATTGAGGTAGAGACGATCGCGGAGGGCGTCGCTGCTGCCCGAGAACTCGTTGCCCGCACTCACCACGTAGAGGTCGGGCGCCCCGTTGCCGTTGGCGTCGAAGAAGGCGGCGTCGACATCTTCGTGGAGCTGGTCGGCCTGCCAGAGCGAGTCATGGGCCGTGAATCGCTGGAACTGCCCATTCGATTGCTGGAGATAGAGGGCACCGGGCTGTCGCTTGGCACCGCCGAGGTACACGTCGTCCAGCCCGTCCCCGTTCACGTCGGCCACCGCGAGGGCCGGTCCTTCCGTCGACAACCGACGCGGCAGCAGCGGTTCGCGCTGGAAGTCGTCGTACGACGTGTTTTCCCGGTGGCGGAAGTCAATGCCCAGCGTGTCGGCGGACATCACAGAGAACCGCGGAGCGTCCGCCGGGGCCGGTTCGGGGGCCGGGGGGACGGCGTCGGCCTGGCGAAGCGTGAGGAGTGTGTCGACCGGCACCGACGTGCGCGTGTCGATGCGACCGTCCGGCCACGTCACCGTGACCGAGTCGACGGCCCGTGTGCCCAGCCCGACGTGCAGGCGCGGATCGACGGAGGATTGGTAGCCGCGGGTGGGCATCTGCTCGAGCAACTGGGTCCGATCACCCTGGTGGACACGCACCTTCGCCCCGATGCCGGCCGTGTTGGCGTCGTCCCCCTCCAGCCGCACTGTCAGGGAATGACGGTCGCGGAGAGAGTCGACCCGGTTCTCGTAGATCGACGCCGGGGCGTTGATGTTGTTGACGACGAGGTCGAGCGACCCGTCGTTGTTGAGGTCGGCGTACGCCGCGCCGGTGGAGAAGCCGGACCGGTGTAGGCCCCAGGCGGTCGTGGAGTCCGAAAACGTGAGGTCGCCGTCGTTCCGGAAGGCGAAATTCGAGACGGGCCGCTGCGGCAGGCGATCCTGGATCGAGAGGTCCTGCTTCTCGATGGTCTCCATCTTCCGCACGACCGACGGCCGGGAGGCGTAGTTCACGAAGTCGAGGTCGTTGGGCCGCCGGACGATGCCGTTCGTAACGAAGAGGTCTTTCCGCCCGTCGTTGTCGAGGTCGGCAAAGAGCGGCGCCCAGCTCCAGTCCGTCGCCGCCACGCCCGCGAGGAGGCCAATCTCACTGAAGCGGCGATTGCCCTGATTGAGCTGGAGCGTGTTGCGGTCAAGCTGGTGGTGGTACCCGTAGCGGCGCTTCATTTCGTAGAGCCGCTCCGTGTCGGCCCCGGCGGAGGTGTTCTGGACCTTTTCCTGAAAGGGCAACATGTCGAGCACGGCAAGGTCCGGGCGGCCGTCGTTGTTGTAGTCGGCGGCGTCCACGCCCATCGAGGAGTAGCTGACGTGCCGGGTGGCCGTTTCGATGGCCTCGGTGAAGGTGCCGTCGCAGTTGTTGTAGTAGAGGTAGTCGTGCTCGTGGAAGTCGTTGGCCACGTAGAGGTCGGGGCAGCCGTTTCCATCGAGATCGCTCACCGCCACCCCGAGGCCGTATCCCGTGCGCCCGCTGTAGATGCCGGCCTCTTCGGTCACCTCCACGAAGGTCGAGTCCACATTCTCATAGAGCCGATCACCGGCGCGCTGGCTTTTCTTTTTGCGCAGGGAGGCCCGTCCGTAGGTCTGCTCTTCGTGGACGGAGGAGTTGAGGAGGTAGGCATCGAGGTCGCCATCCTTGTCGTAGTCGAAGAAGGCGGCCTGCGTGCCGAAGCGCCGCTGGTCGAGGTTGTAGGCGGCGGCGCGCTCCTTGAAGGTAGGGACGCCGTGTTCACTGGTCCCCTGGTTGATGAAGAGCTGGTTGTGGCCCTCCAGGCCGTGGATGCCGCTCACGACGGACACGTAGATGTCGAGCCGCCCGTCGCCGTTCACGTCCGCCATCGTCACGCCGGTCGACCAGTCGGCGCGGCCCGCCACCCCGGCCGTTTCGGTTACGTCGCGAAACTGGAAATTGCCCTGGTTCAGATAAAGCGCGTTCGGCCCCTCGTTGGCGGTAAAGTAGAGGTCGACGCGCCCGTCGCCATTCACGTCGCCGACGGCCACCCCGCCGCCGTTGTAGTAGTAGAGGTAGTTTAAGATGTTGAGATCGGCGGACGCAGCGAGCGTGTTCTCGAACATAACGCCGGTCCGCTCCGGCGCCAGACGGTCGAAGAGAGGCGGATCGGCAGCGTCGTTGCAGCCCGCCGTGCCGAGCACGAGCAGCAGGCCGAGAAGGAAGAGGGGGAAACGTGGGGACATGTGCGAAACCGTGCCGAACGAACGGGCAGGTACGAGTTGCGAAGGGGCCTGTTGATGCGCAACGCGGGACTGACGGCGTTCCGGGGGAGCACGTTTCACGCATCACGGAACAGCTCCCGTACGAGGCTGCATCTGTAGTTTTCAACAGAACGTCAGGGGGCCGTAGGCGCGACAATCTGAAGGGGGGCGTCGTTCTTGGCAAACACGAAGACGCGGCCGTTCTGGGCCGTCTGGAGGACCGCGATGTCGCGGACCTGGTCGCGCACCAGGAGTCCGCTTTCCCGAGAGGGCACGGCCGTGAAATGGCCGTCTTCCTCTCTGCGCAGGACGGTGCCGTAGCTGCCGGCCATGCGGCCGAGACGGGGCGGCATGCCATGGAAATTCCCCGCCATCAGGAGGTCGGTCGTACCGGTGCCGGTCACGTCGTCGGCGGCGAGGCCGAACATTGGGGCAAACTGGGCGCGCTGCGGCAAGGGCCGCATATCGAACGCACCGTTGCCCTGATTCTCAACAATAACACTGTTGAAAGTATGCGCCGTCTGGACGGTCGCTCGGCTCCGTTGGTCGGCGCTCAAAAGGTCATTGATCGTCGCATCGGCGTACGCCTCGTGGGAAGGGAAGCGCCGGCGGACGAAGCCCATTTCTCGAACGAGCGGGCCCCGCAGGGAGACCGGCACTTCTTCGCCGTCGACGTAGTGGGTGAGGAGCGTGCCGGAGTGCCCGTTTCGGTTAAAGTCGCCCACGTACATCGACACCGGAGTGTCGGGGGCCGCGGACAGCCGCATATTCTGACCGAAGTTGCCGACGACGAGATCGGTGCGTCCATCGCCGGTTACGTCCTCGGCCAGCAGGCGCGTCCACCAGCCCCGGCTGTTCTCAAGCCCGGCCGTGTCCATGCGTTCGAGGCGCTCGCCCGTGTTCTGAAAGATCGTAATGGGCATCCAGTCGCCCACGACGACGAGTTCGGCGCGTGCATCGCCGGTGACGTCCGCCCAGGCCGCGTCGGTCACCATGCCGATCTCGCGAAGGCCGGGCGCCACCTCGTCGGTGACCTCGGTAAAGTGCCCCGTTCCGTCATTTTCGAAAACGTAGCTCTTGGGCGTTCGGCCGTACGCCCACGGGACGACCCGCCCCCCGACAAAGAGGTCCTGATCGCCGTCTCCGTCAAAGTCAATGGCCTCAACGGTCGCGCCACTTTGGCGGAGACGGGGCAGCCGCCGCGGGGCGCGCTCGAACGAACCGGTGCCGTCGTTGATGTACAGGCGGTCCTGCAGGGCCGGGGCGGTGTCGGAGAACTCGTAGCCGCCGCTGACGACGTAGAGGTCGAGGTGCCCGTTCCCCGTTGCGTCAAAGAAGAGGGCCTCGATGTCCTCCGAGGTCGCGTCTTTGGAAAAGACGTCCTCGTTGGTGGAGACGAAGCGCCCGTCGCTCTTTTGGATGTAGAGGGTTCCTGCGGTTCCCTTCGCCCCGCCGACGTACAGGTCGTCGAGCCCATCGCTGTTCACGTCGCCCACGGCCAGGCGCGGACCCTGCGTTGAGAGCTTGCGCGGCAGCAGGGGTTCGCGCTGGAAGTCCGAAAAGTCGTTCTCTTGGTGGGTATGGTTTAGTCCCACCTCCTCGGTAACGTCTTCAAATGAGTAGGAATCGTCGGCCGGCTTCTCCGGACGGGGGGGTGGGGAGGCCGTAGAATCGGGAGTAGCGTCGGCGTAGCGGGCGACGAGCTGCTGGTCGGTCGCTACGTTTGTTCTTGTTTCGACGCGCCCGTCCGGCCAGGCAACGGTCACCGTATCCACCGTATCGGCCCGGCCGGCGCCGATCGTGAGCCGCGTCCCACTGGCCGACTGAAACCCCCGCATCGGGTACTGCTCCCGATAGTAGGTCTCGTCGTCGTGCGTGACGGTGACTCGGGCGCCGATGCCGAATGGTTTTCGGGGAGGGCCCTCCAGCCGAACCTGGAGGTACCGGTTCTCTGTTATCGTCGTGGCCTCGTTGCGGTACACGAAGCTGCCGTGGCCGAGGTTGTTGACCACCAGGTCGAGGTCGCCGTCGTTGTCGAGGTCGCCGTAGGCGGCCCCGTTGGAAAAGCTGGGCGTGTCGAGCCCCCACGTTGCCGCGGCATTCTCGAACTGCAGGCTATCCTCGTTGCGGAAGGCATAGTTGGAGAGGCGCTCCGACGGGATGTCCTCGATCAGATTCAGAAACTCGGCCCGGCCCCGCTCCTTCATGCGCTGGGCGGTTTCGCGGGTGGTGAGCTCAGCGATAAAGTCCTGATCGGTCACGTCCTTGTAGACGCCGTTGGACACGAAGAGGTCGGTGTGCCCGTCGAGGTTAAAGTCGGCGGCCAGTGCTCCCCAGCTCCAGTCTGTTGCGTGCACGCCCGCGAGCGGGGCAATGTCGCTGAACGTGCCGTTGCCGTTGTTGAGCTGGAAGGTGTTGCGCTGCAGCTGATGATGATACCCGCTCGCTACCTTCGTCCGGTACGTCGACCACGGCTCGAACGTCATGGTCGTCTTGAGCCGGTCGTTTCGATCAGGCAGCATGTCGGTCACAAAGATCTCCGGCCACCCGTCGTTGGTGAAGTCGGCAATGTCGGCGCCCATCGACGAGAGGCTAGTCGTGGGCATCTGCTGCGATAAGACCTCTCGGAACGTGCCGTCTTTGTTGTTGAGGTAGAGGTAGTCCCGCTCAAAGAAGTCGTTGGACACGTAGAGGTCGGGCCAGCCGTCGCGGTTGACGTCGCCGACGCTCACGCCGAGGCCGAACGCAATTTCGCTTTCGTAGAGGCCCGCCCGCTCCGTCACGTCTGTAAACGTCCCGTCGCCATCGTTGCGGAACAGTTTGTCCCCACCCAGCGAGTCGCGCTGCCCCCGTCGGTTCTTCCGCATGTCGAACTCGCTGATGGGGGTGAACGCGTTGTTCAGAAGGTAAAGGTCAAGGTCCCCGTCCTTGTCGTAGTCGAAGAAGGTTGCGTGCGTCGAGTAGCCCGGATGGTCGAGCCCGTATTCGGCTGCGCGTTCCTCGAATTGGGGAACGCCGTTCTCGTTGTTGCCCTGGTTGATAAAGAGCTCGTTCCGGCGGTCATCGTTGGGCATTTCGCCAGAGTTGCAGACGTAGATGTCGAGCCGGTCATCGCCGTTGACGTCGGCGACGGCGACGCCAGTGGACCACGCCCGTGTGCCTCCAACGCCTGCAGCGTCCGTCACGTCGTCGAACCACCAGTCCCCCCGGTTCAGGTAGAGCCGGTTGTCCTCCTGATTGGAGGTGAAGTAGAGGTCCTGTCGTCCGTTGCCGTTGAGGTCCCCAATGGCCACGCCCCCGCCGTTGTGGTAGTTGCGGTAGGTGAAGACGTTGGTGTCTTCGGTGTAGGTGAGCGTATTCGTGAAGTCGACGTTCGTGTAGGCCGTTGGGAGCTCGGTAAACAGCGTTTCCCCGGCCTCCACGGTCGGACGATTGTCTTTTGAGCGCGACGAGTCCTCGCTGCTACAGCCCGAGGAGAGGAGGGCCATGACAGTTACGAAACAGAGAAGAGCACGATGGACGAACGGATGCATCGAAGCGGCAGAACGAAGACTCAGAAATCATGAGACAGGGGGTTCCTCACGGTCCGGAACGAGGGGGCGAAGGCCTCGAGGTCGTCCTTAAGGGACGGCAGACGGTACAGCAGAGACGGGGGAAAACGTTCCCATTCGGCCAAAAGGGTACAGAACCGCTCTCATCTGCCGGGCGAAGGATCTCCCCCGTGGAGCGCACTCTAAAAGTACTTCTTCCCTGGAGATCCCAGATCTCCTTCGGTCAGGGCGCAGTCTAAAACCACTTCCTCCCTTCGGTCAGGGCGCCGTTGGGGTGTGCCTTTGCGAGGTTAACCGCAGGAGCGACACACCCCGGCACTGGATTTACCGTTTTCTGCAAAGGTCAATATTCTCTGTGTAGCGTCGTTGGACTCCAACGACGCTACAATGGGGACATCTCCCTCGTCCGGCGGATAATTTTGCAATCCTACAGTTCAACGGCGCTACGAAGAGAATGAAGACTTTTTCAGGGGGGGCGGTAGCGCGGGAGGTCGGGCCTTCGATTATTCTCGCAAAGGCAAAACCCAACGACGCTTCGGGTGGGTCTTCCGACCATCAATCTGCCCGAGTACCGCTGGATTGTCGCGAGCGGTCGGAGTAGGGCAGCCGGTTAGGCCTTCGTAATCAAAGGGCGCGGTTCCATTTCCCATTTACAGGTTTCCCTTCTTCATCTCCTTCGTGGCATAGTCCACGGCACGGGCGGTGAGAGCCATGTAGGTAAGAGAGGGATTTTGGCAGGCAGCGGAGGTCATGCAGGCCCCGTCGGTGACGAACAGATTCTCCACGTCGTGCGCCTGGTTCCACTTGTTGAGGACCGATGTGTCTGGGTCGCGGCCCATGCGCGCACCGCCCATTTCATGGATGCCCTCGCCCGGCCAGTAGCGCGACTCATACGTGCTCACGTCCTCCCCACCCGCCGCCTTGAGCATCTCGGCGGCCTGCTGCTTCGCATCCTCGCGCATCGCTTCCTCGTTCTCCCCCATCGAGACGTGAAAGCGAAGGACCGGCATGTCCCACTCATCGGTCTCGTCGTCGTCGAGCTCGACGTAGTTGTCCTCGCGCGGCAGCATCTCACAGAACGCCGTGAGGGCCATGCGCCACTGCCCCGGATCGCGAAGATTCTCCTTCAGGCTTTCGCCAATTCCTTTCTCCCCGATCGCGCGGCTCCAGCCTTCCCGGTACGCGCTGCCCTGATAGCCGTAGCCGCGGAGGAAGTCGACCTTACTCTCCTGCCCCGGCATGTTGCGGAAGCGCGGGATGTAGATGCCGTTCGGGCGCTGGCCGTAGTAGTACGTGTCCTCAAACCCCGGGAAGGTGCCCGAGGCGCCGATCTTGAAGTGGTGGTCCATGATGTAGTGCCCGAGCGTGCCGCTGGAGTTGGCCAGTCCGTTCGGGTAGCGGGAGGAGGTCGAGTTCAGCAGGATCTTGGTACTGCCGAGCGCGGAGGCGCAGAGAAAGACGACGCGGCCCTTAACCTCGCGCATCTCCTTCGTATTGCGGTCCACCACGCGCACCCCGGTGGCCTTGCCGGTGTCCGGGTCGTGGATGACGCTGTGGACGATGCTGTCGCACTGTAGGGTGAGGTTGCCGGTGGCGCGGGCGGCCGGCAGGGTGGAGCTGAGGCTGGAGAAGTAGGCGCCCACGGTGCAGCCGCGCGAGCACGGGCCGCAGTAGTGGCAGGCCTGCCGGCCCTTGTGTTGCTGGGTGAGCACCGCCGCTCGCCCGATCGTCATGTCGCGGTTCGGGAACGCGCCCTCGATTCCCTTCTCCACGTGCTGTTCCACCGCATTCATCTCCATCGGCGGCAGAAACTCGCTGTCCGGCAGCTGGGGCAGGTCTTCCTCCATCCCACTGATGCCCACGTGCTTTTCGACGTACGAGTACCACGGCGCGATGTCCTCGTACCCGATGGGCCAGCCCTCCGTCACGCCGTCGCGCTCGTTGGCGCGGAAGTCCATCTCGCTCCAGCGGTACGACTGTCGGCCCCACGTAATCGACCGTCCGCCCAGGTGGTAGCCCCGCACCCACAGAAACGGCTCATCGTCGTCGAAGGCGTACGGGTGCTCGCTGTCCTTCACGAAGAAGTGCTTGTTGTAGGCGTTGACGGGCCCAGCCATTGACTGCAGGGGATAGTGCTCTTCCATCTCCTGCTTGTTGCCTTGCCCGTGGAAGTCCATCTCCCAGGAGGGCTTGTGCTCCGTGATGTAGTCTTCGCCGTGCGTTACGTTGCGCCCGCGTTCAAGCACCAGCGTGTCGAGCCCCTTCTCGGTGAACTCCTTCGCGGCCCACCCACCGGTAATGCCGGACCCGACGACAATCGCGTCGTATTCCTTTTGCTGCGGGGCGATGTGAACATCTTTATTCATGGTTGTAAGCGGTACCAATCAGGGGAAAGAGGCAAGGGGGGACGGCAGGGCGTTCCGGACGTGGACGGGGGCGTGATTATGGATGCGGGACGGCGTTGCGGCAGCCCTTCACGCATCACGTTTTCACGCATCACGCCTACTCTTCCGAAAACGCATCTTCGAAGCCGGCGTCGGCCGGCGGAAAGTCGACAGCGTGGACGTACTCGTAGGCTTCCTCGGCGCCGTGCTCACGGTTCATGCCGCTGTCCTCCCACTCAATGGAGAGAGGACCCGTGTAGTCCATGCGGTTGAGGCGGCGGATGATGCCTTCGAAGTCGATCTTGCCGCGGCCGATGGAGCGGAAGTCCCAGTAGCGGTCCTCATGGCCAAAGGGCAGGTGCCCGCCGAAGACGCCCGCTTCCTGGCGGCGGTCGGCCCACCAGACGTCCTTCATGTGGACATGGTCGATGCGGTCGGCAAATTTCTCCAGGAAGGCGAGGTAATCCACGCCCTGGTAGCCAAAGTGACTGGGGTCATAGTTGAAGCCGAAGGCTTCGTGGCCGTCGAGTGCGTCTAGGGCCCGCTCCGATGTGCTGAGGTCGAACGCGATTTCGGTGGGATGCACCTCCAGTGCGTACTGCACCCCCTCGTCGGCGAAGACGTCGAGGATCGGCGTCCACTGGTCGGCGAACGTCTCGTAGCCCTCGTCGATCATCTCCTGCGGGGTGGGGGGGAAGGCGTAGAGCAGGTGCCAGACGGGCGAGCCGGTAAAGCCGGTCACCACGTCGATGCCGAGGGCGCTGGCCGCCGCGGCGGTGCGCTTCAGTTCTTCGATGGCGCGCTGCGTGACGCCGTCCGGGTCGCCGTCGCCCCACACGCGGTCGGGCAGCACTTCTTCGTGCCGCTCGTCGATGCGGTCGCTCACGGCCTGGCCCACGAGGTGTTGGCTGATGGCCCACACCTCCAGGTCGTGCTGGGCCAGCTGGTCGCGCTTTTTGCGAATGTAGCCGTCCTCGTTTACGGCCCGTTCGACGTTGAAGTGGTCGCCGGCGCAGGCCAGTTCGAGGCCGTCGTAGCCCCAGCCGGAGGCCTTCTCGGCGAGGGTGTCGAGCGGCATGTCGGCCCACTGGCCGGTGAAGAGGGTGATGGGTCGGTAGGACATTGGCGAGTTTGGATTTTCGAGTTTCGAATGTGGAGTGACGGTGGGCAAGGGCAGAGGATTGAAAGGCGCTGTCAGACGTCCGACGCTCCTTCGAGGTATGATGTCTGAACGAAGGTGGCTGCTCGCTCAATCACGTTTTGCACAGTGTCATCTGTGAGGTCGGCTCCCGAGTAGTCCGCCTTCTGCCGAAGATCGAAGATCCGCCGAAGGTTACGTCCCATTTTTGGGGGAAACGTTCCGGTCTTGACGAATTGCTTCCCGAACTGCGTCTGCAAGCCTTTGTGCGTATTGGGCGTCATCTCATATTTCAGAAGTGCCGCTTCGGCTCCGTGGGCCATCGCGTAGTACGCTCGCGAAACCGCATCATCAAAGAAGCCTCCTTCATGCAAATAGCGTGAAGCATCCAGTCGTTTATGTGCTCGCCGCAGGAGATCGCGCTGGGCGTTCGTCATACCTTCACCCCCTCTCGATGAACGTTCATGAGAAGAGGGGTGTTGTGGTTCTCAAACTCGGACCGGGAAATTGGGAAAAGGGTGATCATTTCCTCCGTTTCCAGTTCCAGATCGTAGACGGGCTCCGACATCCGCTGGAGCTCTTCCCAGGCATCCACCTCCCCTTCCAGCACCACCATCACGTCCACGTCGGACGCCTCCGTGGCCTCGTTACGGGCATGGGAGCCGTACAGCACGACGGCGTGCAACCGGTCGCCATACACGCGGTCGAGGCGAGCCCGAAGCTCTCGAAGGAGCGGACGGATGGTGGAGGGGATGGGGGCTGTCGAGGGAGGCATCAGAGCACTGGATTCACGAGTGTAGTAGGGAAGTCAGATGCCGGGTGGGGAGTAGGAAGCGTCGACCCAGGCTTCTTTCTCACTGCTGTCGAGGGCGGTGTGGATGAAGTGCACGCCGATGGCGCCGTCCTGCACCGTCGGGTAGTCCTGTGCCCAGGACTCGGGCTCCTCTCCGGCCTCGTGTGCGGCAATGGCGTGGGCCGCGCTGCGGTAGATGTTGGCGAAGGCCTCGATGAAGCCCTCAGGGTGGCCCTGTGGCGTGCGAATGAACGGCTGCACCGAGTCGGCGAGGGAGGCGCGCCCGTGGCTGTACACCTGCTGCGGCTTGTCGCCGTTGATGTCGGTGAGGAGCGTGAGGCGGTGCGGGTCCTCCTGCTGCCAGTCGAGCCCGGCCTCGGTGCCGTAGACGCGGAGGCGAAGGTTATTTTCTTCGCCGGCGGAAATCTGTGAGAAGTGAATGAGGCCGCGCACCCCGCCTTCGTAGCGGGCCAGGATGCTGGCGTCGTCGTCGATGCCGCGCCCCTCGACGACCGTGCCCACGTCCGCACACATGCGCTCCAGCGAGAGGCCGGTCACGTACCGGGCAAGCTGCTCGGCGTGCGTGCCGATGTCGCCCAGCGCGCCCGCCCCCGCCTTGTCCGGGTCGGTGCGCCAGGATGCCTGTTTGTTGCCCTTCTCCTCTAGCCGGCGGTTCAGCCAGCCCTGCGGGTACTCCACGACGATCTTCCGGAGGTCGCCGAGGCGGCCCTGCTCCACGAGCGCGCGGGCTTGCTTCACCAGCGGATAGCCGGAGTAGTTGTGCGTGAGGGCAAAGACCACATCCTGCTCCTCCACGCGGCGGCAAAGGTCCTCCGCGTTGTCCAGTGTGGTCGTCATCGGCTTGTCGCAGATGACGTGGAAGCCCTCGTCGAGAAAGGTCTTCGCCACGTCGTAGTGCAGGAAGTTCGGCGTGACGATGGAGACGGCGTCGATGCCGTCGGGCCGCGCGGCTTCTTCCGCGGCCATCTCCTCGTAGGAGCCGTAGACCCGCTCCGGGTCGAGGTTCAGGTTGTCGCCCTGCTCCTTCGACTTTTCGGGGGAAGAGGAGAAGGCGCCGGCGACGAGGTCCATCTCGCCGTCGAGGGCGGCGGCGGAGCGGTGCACGGCGCCGATGAATGCGCCGGGGCCGCCCCCGACCATGCCGTAGCGAATGTTGCGATCAAGTGCCATAAATCCTGTAGGGGTTGGGGGTTGTGACGAAAGGGGTGCAGTGGGTCGGGAATGAGAAATTTGGAGTGTGGAATGCAGAGGGGATCCGTACTGCTCCCTGGATGCGAATCATTCCACATTCCGAATTTCCCACCCCCCATTCGTTAGAAGGTAAGCTGACTGAGCGTCTTGTGGCTGGCTTCGATGCTCTGCATCGGAGCCTCGGGGTTGTCGTGCTCTACGAAGTAGTGCTCGAAGTTGCCCGCCCGGAAGATCGCGGCAAAGTCCATTTGCCCCGCCCCCACGCTCACCATCTCGCCGTCTGCCGTCCGGTCCTTCACGTGGCAGAGCGGATAGCGGTCGGGATTGCGCGTGATGTAGTCGGTTGGATCGTGGCCGGCCGCCGCGATCCAGTAGAGGTCCAGCTCCATCTGCACGTGCGACGGATCGGTTTCCTCCAGCAGCACGTCGTAGGGAAGCGTGTCGTCCATCGCCTGAAATTCGAAGTCGTGGTTGTGATAGGCAAACTGGAGCCCAGCGTTCGTGCAGCGCTTGCCGAATTCGGAAAACTCGGACGCTCGCTGCCGATACGCATCGAGGCTTCCGCGGTCTGCCTCGCGGAGGTAGGGACACACCAGATAGTCGTGCCCGACGGCCTGCGCCGTTTGAATGAGCGCATCTGGGGCTTCTCGAATTTGCTGAAGGGGCACGTGGGCGGCGGGGGCGGAAAGGCCGAGGTCGTCGAGCATTGCCCCGATCTCTTCGGGACTCCGGTCATAGTATCCAGCAAATTCCACCTCGTCGTAGCCTATTTCGGCCACCGTCTCCATCGTTCCCGAGAAATCGTTCTCCAGCACACTCCGCACGGTGTAGAGCTGGAGTCCAACAGCGGGGAGCGAGGCGCTCACCGTGCCGTTGGAAGAGGCGTCGGAGGATTCGGCATCAGAGGCGTTGGAGCACGCCGCAAGCCCCAGTCCCGCCCAGGCGATCCCGGCGGCCTGGGCGGACGTGGTGAGGAACTGGCGTCGATCCATAGCGAGGAAGCGGGCGGAGGGAAATGAAACGGCACTGAGGAGGTCGACGGAGGGACACGCTACGTCCCGGCCCCCGACCAGGCCCGGCCAACCTCTTCGTACGGGACGTCGCCGTCGTAGTAGCCGGGCACGACGTTGGTTTTCAGCTCCTGCGTTGCTCCAATTTCGGAGGTGTAGTACCCGACGATTACGAGCTCCTTCATCATCCGGAAGAAGGACGGCTCCTCGCGGTCGGTCGGGGCATCTGCGCCGAAGGTCTCCTCGTCCAAGGCCGCGACGAGACTGCGCTGCTGCTCGGCGCTACAGTCGACAAACGAACTGCCGTAGTCCGTCTTGCAGCGGGCGTTGATGTCTTCTAGGCCCTTCATGAATCGTTTTCGGTCCGGCTCGCGATAGCTTTCCCCGACCATCGCGTCGATGAAGCGGTTCACGTTTGCGGCGCTCGCGCCGGGCGTGTCTGTGGCCGGAATGATGATCTCGGCAATGGTATCGACCATCTCGTTTTGCTCGGCGGAGAAAATCGAGGGAGTCCAGTCGGGTCCTGTTTGCTGCTGGCAACCGCTCAGAACACCGGCCACGGTGGGAGCGGAGATCACCCCGCCCAGCAGGGCGCCGACGCGGCGAAGGGCTTGGCGACGCGTGAGGTCGTGGGAGGCACTCATGGCGAATGGGGAGGTCGGGGGAGAGAAGGACAGTAATGGACACCCGGGCGTCCTCTTTCGGACGGAGAACGGAATCGAGGGAGCAACTACTCTTCCGCGTCGGGAGACAAGGGACGGATCTTCACGTCGCGGTACCACACGGGATGTCCGTGGTCCTGCAGAGCAATGTGTCCCTCGTCCATCTGACCGAAATTCGGCCAGTTGGAAAACTTCGTACTCTCTACACGATTCGTCCACGTGTCGCTACCAATCTCGGCTTCTAAGAGTTTCGTTCCGTTCATCCAGTGCTCCACGTGAGAGCCGCGGACTACAATCCGGGCCTCGTTGTACTCGCCGATCGGACGGGTCACGTCTTGTGCCGGTGCGTAGAGCCCGTACAGGGCGCCCGACGTGTGAATCGTATCGTCCGGGCTGAGGGTCGCGTTGTCAAGTACCTGGTATTCCGGTCCCGTCTCGTAAGGTAGATCTTCCTGCTCCGAGACGCGGTACATGACGCCGCTGTTGCCCTCCGAGGCGATTTTCCATTCCAGGCGAAGCTCAAAGTCAGCGTACATAGAATCCGTTATGAGCGTGAGCGGCGGTTCTCCCTCTTGGGTTGAGGGCTGTCCCGTAAAGTGCATTGCCCCGCGTTCTACGGCCCAGCCCGCAGGCACCGAGTCGCGCTTGAATCCGCGCCAACCGTCGAGCGACCGGCCGTCGAACAGCAGTTGCCATCCGTTCTGCTGCTCCGTGTCGGAAAGGGTGTTGAGGGAGTCGGGGAGGGAGCCGGTATTGTTCGCAGAAGACCCGGAGTTGTCGGGGCCCCCGCCGCACCCCGCAATGAGAAGAACGAACGGCAGGATTCCCAACGCCAGTAGTGCCCGGAGAAGACGATACGGTGAGGGCATGGTCGTAAGAAAAAACGGTTTGAAAAGAGGGAAAGGGGTTTCAAATATAAAAAAGAGAATGACGATTGCACATGGACGTGCTTTCGTCGAGATTTCGGGAGAAGAAAAGCCCCAGAGTATGCGTCTGTGTGCTGGCACATGCCGACTGGGCAATCCGGTGGGCGCTCTCGTCCCGAAGGATGGATCCGGACGATGCTCCCTCCCGAGTAGCACGATGCGAATGGCATTGTGCAGTACACCTCGAATGACATTGTACAGATCCCACTTTTGCTCTTATGCCTTCTCGCTTTCGTCGGCTGTGGACGATGTGTAGTCTCCTTCTCCTCGCTACCGTCGTCACGGCGCAGGCTCAGATCACGCCCACCGCCGAGCCTGAGACGGTCGGTATGTCGGCGGATCGACTGTCGCGCATCTCCGAGACCCTGTCGCCCCACGTAGAGAAAGGGCAGATCTCAGGCCTCATGACGATGGTGTACCGCCAGGGAGAAGTGGTGCATTTCAATACGTACGGCGACCGCGACCGTCAGACGGATGCGCCGATGACGAAGGAGACCCTCTTTCGCATCTACTCGATGACAAAACCCATCACGACGGTCGCGGCGCTGATGTTGTACGAGGAGGGGCACTTCCATCTCGACGATCCGGTGGCCGAGTATCTGCCTGCATTTGAGGACGCTCAGGTCTACGACACCACGGCTGCGGGGCAGCCCCGGAAGGTGCCCGCGCGGCGGCCCATCACCATTCGCGACCTGATGACGCACACCTCCGGGCTCACGTACGGCGTCTTCGGCAATACGCCGGTGGACTCGATGTACACGGCGGTCGGGGTTCTCGACAACGATCAGACCCTCGCCGCGGCCATCGACACGCTTGGCACGCTGCCGCTCCTCCACCAGCCCGGTGAAACGTGGCACTACAGCGTTTCGACCGACGTGCTCGGGCGTCTCGTGGAGGTCGTGTCCGGCACGACGCTCGATACGTTCTTCCGGACCCGCATTTTTGAGCCTCTCGGGATGGACGACACGATGTTTGAGGTTCCGTCCAGCGAAATGGATCGCTTCGCAACGAACTACGCCGTGGGCAAAGACGGGTCGCTCGTCGTGCAGGACCGGAAGGCGTCCAGCGAGTTTGCGGCGCCCGTCCAATTCCTGTCCGGAGGCGGCGGGCTCGTGTCCACGATGGACGACTATCTCCGGTTTGCACGCATGCTGTTGAATGAGGGCGCGCTCGACGGCACGCGGCTCCTCAGTCCGAAAACAGTGGCCCTCATGACACAAAACCACCTGGATGGGACGCACGCGCCGGGATGGGGCTTTGGGCTCGGCGTTCAGGTTTGTACCGACCTTGCAGCGGCCCAAACGATCGGGTCTGAGGGCATGTACGGATGGTCGGGAGCCGCCAACACCTTCTTTTTCATTGACCCGAAGGAGGAGTTGATCGGGATGGCGTGGACACAGCTCTTTCCCCACGGCCGGTACGAAATTGGATCGACGTTTCGGGTCAGCGTCTACCAGGCCATCGTGGAGTAACGTCTTTCAGGCCGCGGGCGACGGGGCTGGAGGGGGCTTTGGGGAGAGGACACATTCTATTCACTGGCACCCCGCCCCCGCGCAGGTGACAATGCCACCGACACTCCCTATGTTGATTGGGGAAGCAATCATCACCTAATGCGTTCGGGGGGACGGAGCGATCTTGTGCCCCGGTCGCACGTGCAAGAGGGGCAATGCGCCGATCACGGACGGGAATGGGGCATTGCTCTGCAAAGGCGAAGCGGAGGACGGCGGACGTGGACCGGCTCCTCCGTATCTCCGTACTGACTAGCATTCCTTTAACAAATCAAAACCTCCATGCCCAGGGAGACCCTCCACGCCACGGATCTCGAAACGAAGGCGATCAACACCATTCGCTTTTTGTCGGCCGACGCGGTCGAGGCAGCACAGAGCGGTCATCCGGGCGCGCCGATGGGATTGGCCCCGGTGGCCTATACGCTGTGGACGCGCCATCTGCGTCACAGTCCAGAGCACCCGGGCTGGCCGAATCGCGACCGGTTTGTGCTTTCGGCGGGTCATGCGTCGATGTTGCTCTACAGTCTGCTCCACCTTTCCGGCTACGACCTGTCGCTGGATGAGATTAAACACTTCCGGCAGTGGGGCAGCAAAACGCCGGGGCATCCCGAGGCGCACCTGACGTCAGGGGTAGAGACGACGACCGGTCCGCTCGGGCAGGGCTTTGCGAACGGGGTGGGCATGGCCTTTGCCGAGCGCCTGCTGGCCGACGAATTTAACACGCCGGACCATCCGGTCGTCGATCACTACACCTACGCGCTCTGCTCGGATGGGGACCTCATGGAGGGCATCTCGCAGGAGGCAGCCTCGCTGGCCGGGCACCACGATCTTGGCAAGCTCGTCTACCTGTACGACGACAACGAGATTACGATCGACGGCGACACGGACCTCACGTTTACCGAGGATGTCGCGGGCCGGTTTGAGGCCTACGACTGGCACGTGAGTCGCGTCGACGACGCCAACGACCTGGACGCCGTGGACGCAGCCATCGAGGAAGCGAAGGCCGTGACGGATCAGCCCTCGCTCATCGTGGTGAAGTCGCACATTGGGTATGGCAGCCCCAACAAGCAGGACACCGCTGCCGCTCACGGCGCGCCGCTTGGAGAGGAGGAGGTGCGTCTCACGAAAGATGCCCTGGGCTGGCCGACGGACGAGACGTTCCACGTGCCGGAGGGCGTGTACGATCACGTCCAGCAGGCCGTCAGCGACGGCGCCGAGCAGAAGGCGGCGTGGGACGACCTGATGGAGGACTATGAGGAGGCGCATCCCGAGCGGGCAGCTGAGTACCGGCGATGGCTCCACCGAGAGCCGGGAGAGGGATGGGAGGCGGCCGTGCCGACGTTCGACCCCGACGAATCGCTGGCGACGCGGAAGGCGAGTGGACTCACCCTCAACGAACTGGCGCCCGAAGTGGGGTATCTCATCGGGGGATCCGCGGATCTCACGGGCTCCAACAAGACCGACGTGCCGGGGCGCAGCGACTTCCAGCCGGACAATCCCGGTGGCCGGTACTTCCGCTTCGGGGTTCGCGAACATGCTATGGCAGGGGCGATGAACGGGATGGCCCTGCACGGGGGCATTCAGCCATACGGCGGTACGTTCCTCATCTTCAGCGACTACCTGCGCCCGTCGTTGCGCCTCAGTGCGCTGATGGAGCAGCCGGTCGTGTACGTCTTTACGCACGACTCGATCGGGATCGGAGAGGACGGGCCCACACACCAGCCGGTCGAACACCTGATGGCCCTGCGCGCCATTCCCAATCTCACGCTCCTACGCCCGGCCGACGCCAACGAAACGGCCGAGGCCTGGAAGGTGGCCGTGCAGAACACCGAGGGCCCGACGGCGCTCGCGCTGACCCGACAGACCCTCCCCGTCTTCGACCGCGAGGAGGTCACTCCGGCGCGGGGCGTGGGGCGAGGCGCGTACGTGCTTCGGCCCACCGAGGGGACTCCGGACGTGCTTCTGATCGGCAGTGGCAGCGAGGTGCAGCACGCCCTCGCGGCCGCTCGCACCCTGGCCGACGACGGCATTGAGGCTCAGGTGGTAAGCATGCCCTCCTGGGAGCTCTTCGATGACCAATCCGAGACATACCAACACAAGGTGCTTCCGCCCGAGGTCACGGCTCGCGTCTCCATCGAAGCAGGCGTGACGCAGGGATGGGAGCGCTACGTTGGCCCCGACGGGGCATGCATCGGCGTCGACCGGTTTGGGGCCTCTGCGCCCGGTGAGGTGGTCATGGAGAAGTACGGAATCACTGCCGAACACGTGGCTGAGCAGGCACGACAGCTCGTGGCGTGATGCGGGAGGGGCGTACATAAAGGAGAAGAGGCCATCGCGCCTCGCACACCGTGACGAAATTGCCAGAACTGCTGAATTGAACTGTACATTCTGCTATGAAATTTTTTGTCGACACCGCTAACCTTGAGGAGATTCGCGAGGCCAATGATATGGGCGTCCTCGACGGCGTCACGACAAACCCCTCGCTTGTGAAGGCCGAGGGCAACGTCGATTTTCACGAGCGTGTGCTGAAAATCTGTGAGGTCGTCCAGGGAGACGTTTCGGCCGAGGTGACGGCCACCGACTTTGACGGCATGATGGAAGAGGCCCACACGCTGGCCCAGATTCACGACAATGTCGTCGTCAAGATTCCGCTGATCAAGGAGGGCATTAAGGCGCTCCGTGCGCTCGACGACGAAGGCATCCGCACCAACTGTACGCTTTGCTTTTCGCCGACGCAGGCGCTTGTGGCTGCAAAGGCGGGGGCCGACTACATCAGCCCCTTCATCGGGCGGATTGACGACATCTCGTCCGACGGCATGACGTTGATTGAGGAGATCGTCCAAATCTACGACAACTACGACTTTGAAACGGAGGTGCTGGCCGCCTCGATTCGGCATCCGACCCACGTGAAGCGGGCAGCTCTTGCCGGGGCCGACGTGGCGACTATGCCGTTCGAGACGATGGTGAAGCTGCTCGACCACCCGCTTACGGACCGGGGGCTGGAGCGCTTCCTGGAGGACTGGGAAGAATATCAGGAAGCGAAGGAGGAAGAGGCTGCCACAGCGGCAGTGTAGTCGAGAGGGCCGCTGGAGAAGCACGTTTGGGGGCGTCCGAGTCGCAGGGAATGCCTGATTGAGGACGTCCAGGGGGCGGGACTCCGGGGAGAGGTATGGGGACGTGCGTCGAAGTGACCGCCGGCACTCTCCAAAACTACATATTCGATCGGCTCTCAGCGCATGGGGAGAGGCGCCAGAGTTGCTTACAGACAGCGCTTTGGGCGTCCGTTCTTGTAGGTGCTCCGAGAAGTGCTTTGCTGGACACGTGTCTCGTAGAGAGAAATCTCTGCCAGCGACAGGGTGCCGTCGGCGGTTCTCAGAGCTCTACTGCCCTCTTCCCTGGCCGTCCTCTCTCCCATGTCTCTCTACACCGAACGATGGATTGCCCGGCCCGCATGGCTGGCACTTCCCATTTCCGAACGCATTGCCTATCTCGATCAGATGGAGGCGGGGATGCGTGCCCTTGCCGACGCAGGAGCCATACTCATTGGACTTGTTCTGGACGAGGCACAGCATCCGGTACACAGCAGCGACCGATACCTTGCCGTCTGGGTGATGCCGGAGGAGGCCCAGGTTCGCATGCTCGAGTCAATGCTGAAAGAGGCCGGATGGCATCGCTACTTTCGCCGGGCCGACGAAACGTCGGAAGCAGAACGCACCCGCGCGTCTTTGTTTCCGTCTACGCCCCCGTCCCATTGGCACGTGAATGGGCGGCGCAAGTGACATCCGATCGGCAGCGGCTTACAGCCAGTCCTGTTCCCGATACCAGTTCACCGTTTCGGCAACACCTTCTCCGAGCGGAATGCGGGGGGCATACCCGAAGTGCTTCTGCGCTTTCTGGCTGGAGCAGGCGGTGATTGCGTGGCGAATTTCGCGGGCCTTGTCGCGGTTGAGGGGCGGGTAGGTGCCAGTGAGCTTTCCCCACGCCTCGGCCAGCGTCCCGACGACGCCCACGACGGGAGAGGGCACCGGGAGCGTAACGGCCCAGGTGTTGAGGGCGTCGGTGGCGGCGCGCTTCACCTCATTCCACGTGTAGGGCTGTTCGCCGCCGAGCAGGTAGGTCTCCCCCGCAGCCCGCGACGACCGACTTGCCTCGACCATGCCGCGGGCAAGGTCGCGAGCATGCACGAGGCTCAGGCTCCGCTCGGCCCCGCTGCCCACGACGGGGCACACGTGTCGTTGGACCGCCCTGAAGAAATCCAGGATGTCGCGATCGCGCGGGCCGTACACGGCGGGAGGGCGGACGACGGTAAGCGGGAGAGCCTCCCAGTAGGATTCCGTCATGTCGTGAGCGTCGCGCAGCGCCGCTTCCATTTGCGCCTTGCTTTTGCCGTAGCGGCTGACGGGACGGAGGGGATGCTCCTCGGTTGCCACCTCGGCGTCGCAGCGTCCCACTGCGGCGAGGCTGCTGGTAAGGAGGATCCGCTCCACGTCCGGCGCGGCGTGCTTGACGGCGCCCAGAAGGTTGAGCGTGCCCTGCACATTGACCTCGTAGAAGGAGGCCCATTCGGGGGCGCGGGTGATGCCGGCAAGGTGATAGACGTGCGTCACCCCGTCGAGCGCCGTCCACAGCGTCTCCACGTCCGACAGGTCGCCGTGCACGTAGGTGACGTCCAGGTCCGACAGCCATTTCGGATCGGAGCGGACCATGCAGCGGATCTCGCTCACTCCGCGGCGCAGGAGCTCTTCCACGAGGTGGCTGCCAACGAAGCCGGTCCCGCCGGTGACGAATGCGATCTTGGAGTCAGACACGATTCAGTGGTGGCTTGCCGGGGGAGAGGCGAGGATCGAGGATTGAGAATCGAGGGGGGAGAGGCGAAGGGGGAGGAACTAGAAGATCGAGCATTGAGGGGGCGTTGAGGAGGCGAACGTTATGATCAGCTTGTGCCACGTGTCTCCAAAGGGCAGCGCACATTGCACATCCATTCAGTCATTATGGCGAAGATCGAGAGTTTTCGGGAACTGAATGTGTATCGACGGGCGCATCGACACGCCAGCGTCCTCTTTGAACGATCTCATCAGTTTCCAAAAGAGGAGAAGTATGCGCTTACAGATCAGATCCGTCGTTCTTCCCGAGCCGTCACCGCTCTTCTGGCGGAAGCGTGGGCACGTCGACGGTACAAGGCTGTCTTCATCAATAAGGTGAACCAGGCGCTAGGGGAGGCAATGGAAACGCAGGCGTGGCTCGATCATGCTCGGTCCTGTGGCTATCTCGATGAAGACGAGTACGAGAAACTCAACGACGCCTGGAATCACATTGGGGCCATGCTCAGACGCATGATTCAACGTGCTGACGGGTTCTGTAGCTCTTCTCCGTGATCGAGGAAGCAGCATGCAATCCTCGCTTCTCAATCCTCACGACTCTCCTACTCTACGGTGGTTGCCTGATCCCGTCTGGTATCCAGTTCCATCTCACTCGTCATTCCTCACCTAATCATCCCGCGTCAATCGAACCACGTTTTCCACGTGCGGCGTGTGCGGAAACATGTCCACCGGCTGCACCGCGTCGATGCGGTACGTGTCGCGCAGGCGCTCCAGGTCGCGCACCTGGGTTTGCGGGTTGCAACTCACGTAGACGAAGCGCTCTGGGGCCAGCTCGGCGATCTGTGCCACCACGTCTTTGTGCATACCCGCCCTTGGTGGATCCACGATGAGAACGTCGGGCTCGCCGTGCGTCTCAACGAAGGCAGAGGTGAACAGCTCCTTGAGGTCGCCGCTCACGAACGTGCAGTTGTCCACCCCGTTCATCTCCGCGTTCGTACGCGCGTTGGCGACCGCGTCCTCCACCAGCTCCGCTCCGATGACCTCGTTCACGTGCTCGCTCATGTAGAGGGAAATCGTGCCCGCGCCACAGTAGAGGTCGTATAGCCGATCGGACGGACGGAGCTCGGCAAACTCGCGCGCCACCTCGTAGAGCTGCTCCGCCTGGAGCGTGTTCGTTTGGAAAAAGGCACTGGGACTGATCTCAAACCGGTAGTCGCCAATCTCGTCGTAGATGACGCCCGGGCCAAAGACGACCTGTTCTTCCCCTTCCGGATTTTGCGACTTGCCGGTGTGGTTGGTGTGGATGAAGGTCGTCACCTCGGAGAAGTCTCTCTGCAAAAACGCCGCAAATGCCGAGATCCGATCGTCCGGCGCTCCGTACGTCACGAGGTTGACCATGCAGTCGCCCGTCTGCTCGCCGGTGCGAAGGACGAGGTGGCGCAGAAAGCCCTCCTGGTTGCGGATGTCCCACGGTGCCCAGCCCTGCTCCTTCACGAAGGTGCGGATGCCGTTCACGAGCCGCACGCTGAGCTCCGAGTGCAGATGGCACTCCTGTAGGTCGAGCACTTTGAAGAAGTTGCCAGGCACGTGAAGCCCCAGAGCAAAGTCGGTATCGAACTCTTTGCCCGTGTCGATCTCGTCGCGCGTAAGCCACCGGTCCGCGCTGAAGTCGAAGTCCATCTTGTTTCGGTAGAAGAACCGCTTCGGGGATCCGATCGTCGGGCGTACCTCCACGTCCGAGAAATCGGTCTGCTGCTCGAACGCTTCCCGGACGCTTTGCCGCTTCATGTCCAGCTGAGCCTCGTAGCGAACGTGTTGCCACTTGCAGCCGCCACACTCGTCGGCATAGCGACAGCGGGGCTCGGTGCGCAGGTCGCTGGGGGTCAGAAGGGTGTCGAGCTTGGCCTCCGCGTAGCTCGACTTCGGGTTGTGCACGTAGGCTCTCACGCGGTCACCCGGAACGGCCCCCTCCACGAAAATCACGTAGCCGTCCATACGGGCAAGGGATTTTCCCTTGTCGGCAAATTTTTCAATGTCGAGGTCAATCAGCTCACCTCGGGTAACAGGGGGCATGAGAGGCGTTCGTCAATGATGAGGGGCAGAACGTCCAGTAGAGGAGGTCCGGGGCCGACCGTCGGCCAGATGGGGGGCAGCAAAAGGAAGGACCCCGGAGGGAAAATACGGAATACGGCCGCTGCTGTTGTCTGCGGAGGACCAGGCTCTTGCTGGCGGCACCCCGCGTTCGCACCGACGATCCGGAATGGACTTTGATAATGTAAGGCCTGTACACAGAAGATGGGGCCGGATGAGGAGAAGAATCGTCGCGACCGTCGGTCCTGAGAGAAAACGGTAGGCGGTTGTCGGTGGGAAGATGAGGATCGCCGGGGGAATCCATGGGAATTCTTGTTCTCTTCTGGTAACATTTGTCTACCCGACTGTTTGTTTGTAGTACCCCTTCGACCGCGCACTGTGCACTTGAAGGCGTCAGCCAGAATGGAACGTCTGCCGCGAGATGCGTCTCGTGACAATTTCGTTCCGACATTCCCGCAGCAACGTACAGAATCATCCTCGGTATCCGGTATAGAAAGCGGCCAACCACTCCGTCTGGTCCGCTTCGGTTGAGTACGACCGGTTGTGCGACCCTCATTGACTCGCCCCCGTGTTCATGGTCACACTTAAGGACGTTGCTCGTGAAGCGGACGTGTCGATTTCAACCGTGTCGCGAGCCCTCAACAATTCCGAAAAAGTCCACCCCCAAACCAAGCAGCGTGTGCGAGAAGTAGCCGACGAGTTGGGCTACAAGCCGAGTCGAGTGGCCCGGCGCCTGCGGTTGGAAGAGGGGAAGGCCAGTCTTCTCGGGCTCGTGATTCCCGACATTCAGAACCCATTTTTTGCCGATGTCACGCGGGGGGTAGAGGACGTGGCCCAGGCCCACGACTACGGTCTCCTTCTCAGCAACTCCGATGAGGACCCGGAGAAGCAGCGCTTTGTGCTCGACATTCTCCAGACGGAGGAGGTTGATGGGGTCATTGTGCCGCCGGTTTGTGACGAGGACACGGCGATTGCGCAATTGCTGGAGACCAATATCGCGGTGGTGTGCGTCGATCGCCGGATGCAGAATGCACGCGTGGACACGATTCTCTCCGACAACCGAAAAGGGGCCTACGAGGCCGTGTCCCACCTCCTTGAACTCGGGCACAGGCGTATCGGCTTTATCGGGGGTATTCCGCGGATCTCGACCCTTACCGAGCGGCGACAGGGCTATGAGCAGGCCCTCTCCGATCACGGCCAGGCGGTCGATCCTGCGCTGATAAAAGAGACGGAGACCCGCCGAGAGCGGGGGAAGCTTTTGACCGAGGAACTATTGGCGTTGGCGGATCCGCCGACGGCCCTGTTTACGGGCAACAACCTCACCACACTCGAAGTCTTGTCTACGTTGCACGAGCGCGGTGTGGCGGTGCCGGAGGAGATGGCCGTGGTTGGGTACGACGACGTGCCGTGGCCGATGGCGCTGAATCCTCCGCCCACGGTCGTCGATCAGCCCGGGTATGAGATGGGACGCCGGGCCGCAGAGATCTTGTTGGAGCGCCTCCAGAATCCAGGTCGTTCGCCGACGACGGTCACCCTCCAGCCGCGTCTCATCGTTCGTCAGTCGTGCGGGGCCGGCGTGAAATCACCAGTCTAACGTTTTTTCCGGGCCGGCGGCTGTGTCAGTAGTGGAGGCCGAGGCGAACGAGGACGCGGCGGCCGGGAAGCGTCCGGGCGGTCGGGGCCGGGCGCGACGGAGTGATGCTCTGGTCGAAGGCATTCCGGCGATCGAAGACGTTGACGAGGCGCACCTGTGCCGTCAGGTGGACGTCCCCCATCGTGGTGTTGCCGTCGAGCCCCAGGTCGAGGCGCGAGTACGGAGACAGCGTCTGCCGGCCAGGATGAGAGAGGGCGTAGTTGCTGAGCACTTTGTTCTTGCCGGCAAGGGTGAGGTAATCGTAGTAGGCGCCTCGGAAGGCCCACGAGCGTCCCCAGATGCCGTGCCAGTGCGCCCGGGCGGTAAGACCGCCCGCCAGCGCCACGTCGAGCCCAGTGGTGATCCGGACCGGTTGCTCCCAGGGGGCAGGGACGTAGCGCCCGTCGAACCGATCGGGGTATCGGCGTTCGGCTCCACTCCATTCGATACTCGCACGGCCGGACACCCGCTCCCCGTCCCGCTGGAGATGGAGGGCCACACCGTACGCTCGGCCGCGCCCCGCCGCGACGAAGTCCGACTGTGTGTCGAATGAGCGCTGCGGGGGGGCGGTCGGCTGGGGCGATTGTACGAGCCCGGCGTAGTCGACCTCCAGCGTGCGCGGTTGCCACTTGTAGTACGTTTCGAGGCGAGTCGACCACGTGGCCGTGGGGGTCAGGAGTATGCTGCCGGTGGTGTGGTACGCCCGCGGAGGAGCGAGGGAGGCATCGAGGGGGAGCCAGAACTGGACGGACGGTACCACGGAGGTGGGGCCGGCGCTGCTAATCTCCGATTGGAGCACGTACTGCCGGTACAGCCCGCCCGCGACCCGTACGGCGAGTCCCCCTAGTGGCGTTGACGACTGGTCGTAGCGCAGGGAGAGCCGTGGCTCGGCGTACACGGAGGCTCGACTGCGAAGGTAGGTGAGGCGCGTGCCCACCGTGCCCGTAAGGTTGAGGCCGGGGGACACTTCCGCTTCTGCGTAGCTGCCGACCTGCCAGTCGCTCGATTCGTGCTCCAGAATGCCGAGGAACGGATTTCGGACGCGAAACTGGCCGTGCAGAAACTGCGGGGTTACGCCGACCCGAAGATGTGTGCGTGGGGACAGGCTCACGTCAACGTCAGCGTGCCCGCCCCACTCGCCGATTTGGTTCCCCTCGCCGGAGTGCGACGCCACGACGCGTTCGGACGGGGGAGAGAGAGCAGGGGAAGAGGCGTGCTGCAGCAGAGAGTCTTGACGGAAGCCGAAGAACGTATCGGAATCATGCCAGCTGCCCCGGAGCTGTATCGCCCCCGTCACCCGGCTACCGGCGAGCCACTCGTAACGGCCCTGCACGGCCGTGTTGGACCAGTTGTATCGGTCTTGTGAGAGCAGGAGGCGAGAGCCGTCACGCGTCGAGAGGAGACTCGCCACGTCGGTACCCAAGCGGGTGCGGCCCCGGTACCCCGATACGGCGATCTGCTGAAACGGGGTCAACTCCTGCCGCACCGCCGCGTGCACGTCCGAAAACTGCACGTGGGCCCTTCGGGTTTGCGTTGGATCGGCGTCTTTTGCTCCCACCGTGCCCATCCACGACGAGGCGAGAGCGCGGTCGAGCGTGGTACGGGTGTCGAGGAGAGAGTGCAGGGACGGGGCGCGGTAGGCATCCCACACGCTCGTTCGGACGGCCCCCATTGCCTGTCCTGTGGACGAAGAGGACGTCAGCCATTCAAGGTCAGCACGAGCATGTATACTGAGCGGGTCTATCTGTGCGGCGCCGTACTGGGCGTCCGAGCGCGAGAGGTCGTGCGTTGCGTCCATCACGCCAGCCGTGTAGCTTCCGTGTGCCGCTCCGAATCCCGCCTTGTGCACCGTGAGGCGTTCCAGCGCCTGAGGGCTGAAGGCACTGAGAAGGCCGCCCAGGCTCACCGGCTCGCGTACGGGCACCCCGTCAAGGCGCATCACGTGTTCGCCGCTGCTCCCGCCCTGCACGTTTACCTCGGCAAGCGGGCGATTCAGCGAGACTCCGATCCGTCGGCTTGCACTCCGCAACACGTCGGGCGTCCCGCGCCCGGACATCTGCTCAAGGGCGTCCGACGAGAGCGTGGTGCGCCCCAGCGACGCGGAGGGCAGTCGCTGCTGCAGCCCGTCTACCACGATCGGGGCCGTATCCACGACCCGGCGGCGGAGGGCCACGCGAATGGTATCGCGTCCGTTGGGGGGGACCCGAACGCTGTCGAGGGCCGAGCGGTAGCCCACGTACGTGACGACGAGGCGGTGCATTCCGGCAAGTACCGGCGCAACTGTGAACTGGCCGGCCGAATTGGTGGCTGTCCCCGTGCCGGCGTCGGCCAGCAGGACATTGGCGTTGGGGAGTGGCTCGCCTGTGGCAGCGTCTACCACCCGTCCGGCAATGCGTCCTGTCGAGGGCGAGGCCTCGGGCGAGGCGACAAGTAGATAGCTGCCGCTTGCTGTTCGGAGAAACTCCACGCCGGTTCCGTCCAGAATGCAGGACAGCAGTCCCTCAGCTGTTGCGCTACGGGCCCGACAGTAGACGGTCTTTCCCTCCACGAGCGTCGTGGAGTACGCGAGGTCAACGCTCGTGCGTGTCACAAGCGCCTGGAGGGCCTCATTGAGCGGGACGTTGCGCAGGGCCAGAGTGTAACGGTCGGTCTCGGTAGAATCGGGGACCTGAGCCTGAGCGGGGGCGGGGCCGAAGAGCAGAAGGCCGACCAGAAGCCACGACCAGACCGGAGGACGGAATCGGAGGGACGGCGTACACATGGCGGAAGGCCAAGTCGGCAAGGAAGGGCGGGGCCCGGACAATCATTTTGAGTCTCGTACGAGCTCGTAGCCTCGACTCGTTTTCCGGTATGAGAGGTCCTGGATCAGACAAATGTCGCGCAGTACGTTCGTTAAACGAGCATCGCGAGCGTAATGGAGCGTCATTGTATCGGTTGCGGCAGGAGGCACGGAAAGAGTCAGCGAAGAGCCGAATCGCCGCTCCAGTTCCCGAAGCACGTCCGGAAGGGGGGCCTCGGCCATTGCGAATCCGCCCTGTCGCCAGGCCTGTACGTACTTGAGATCGATCGGCCGGGGCGCGACCGGGGCGTTCTTCCCGCGTACGCGACTCATTTCACCGGGGGCATCCAGCACCACGGCTCCTGTTCCGGACGATGCATCCGTTCCGGTTACCTGCACGCGCCCCGTTTGCACCGTGACAGTTGTTTCCGACGTCTGTCGGCCCGGCTGGGTATGAACATTGAAGGTCGTGCCCAGCACCTCGATCTGGGCATTGGCGGTATGTACCCGGAACGGACGATTGCGAGCCACGATCGAGAAGAACGCCTCTCCGTTGAGGGTGACGCGCCGGGGCGGCGCGTCGCCCAGAATGGACGAGAGGCGGCGGGGATACGTGAGCGTCGTTGCGCCGTTTAGCTCAACGGTCGAGCCGTCCGGGAGGCCCACGGTCGTTTGCTCTCCGGGCGTTGTCGTTACGGTCACCGGTTGGCTCCACCACCATCCCCCAATTCCCACGAGCATAAGGACAAGAAGCGTGGCCGTGAGGGGATGCGTCCAGCGCCGTTTCGCGTGCTGGGCGGCCGGGGGCCGGTCCGGGGCCCGGCGCGTCTCGGCCTCGGTGGCAGAGGAGAGGTCGAGTCGGTCGGCCAGCCGGTCCCACTCCTCATCCACATCGAACGACGCCGCACGCTCGTCGTCGGATTTCTGAAGAAGGGACCAGATTCGCTCGTAGTCGGAGGCATTGTCTCCGTCGGTGAGTTCGTCGAAGTCGGAAGGCAGTGAAGGAGGCATATTCATCTCGCGGGCCGTGGGCGCAGGGCGAAGCGGCAGGGGGAACAGAGGGGAACGGTCAGGACGAACGGAGGTCGGGACGGTGATTGTAAAGGCGGCGGCGAAGACGCTTCATTGCACGCACGAGATGGTTGTTCACGGTTTTCGGGGAAATGTCCATCACCGCGGCAATTTCGTCGTGGCTAAGATTGTTTTGCCGACGCAGCAAGAGGGCCTCCCGCTGCCGTTTCGGGAGCTCGGCCACCCATTCGTCGAGCAAGTCCTGGAGCAGGCGGGCGTCGAGGGTGCGGTCCGGGGACGGGGGCGAGGCGTCGGGATGAAGCCGTTTCAGCTCTGCCTGGTTGTCGCGACGCACCTCCTCTGAGCGCTGTTGGTTGTATACGCGGTGGCGCGCCATCTGGAAGACGTACGCTCGAAGCGAGCCGATTGTGTTCAGACGGTCGCGAATGGACCACAGTTTGGCGAACGTGTCCTGCGTAAGGTCGTGGGCGAGTGCCTCGTCGTTCACCATGCCGCAGATGAAGCGGAAGACGGGCTCGGACAGCTGTCGAAAGAGGTGCTCGAAGGCGGTCTCGTCCCCATGGGCGAGCCGTTCCTGCAGGCCCTCGATGGACGGGGGATTCGAGGGCGCGGCCTCCGAGGAGGAGGGAGAAGGTCCGGACGCCGCGTCGACAGAGGTCGAATCGGGCAGGGAAGGGTCGTCCATCGGTCGGGGGCCGGCCAAGGGGGAAAAGAGCGGACGGGCAGGAACGAAGGGACGTCTGAGCAGGGTTCATCATGCGACGGGATCGTACACGAGACGATCACCTCTTTCGAGGGAAAGAACCATTTCATTACAACTGCGATGGCAAAAAGTAGACACGGAGTCGGAGGCGAACACCCAGTTTGAGAAAGGGAGATCCTGTGAAGGGTTTGAGAAGTTCTGGGGCCGGGTCCGCTTTTCGACAGAAGCCGGGGAGGGGCAGGGCAACAGGGGAACTGTGCTCACTGCGAAGCGCAAAACGGGAGGGATCACGAAGGGCGCAGGCGTACGTATGAGAAAGGCGATTTTCGAAGCCGTTCTCATACCGCATGTCTCTCCCGTCCTCGTCTCAGCCGTCCACGCGCTCAGTGGCCCCGTGGCGTCAAGATCCGCAGCACGACGGATCGCTCTGGAGTACATTCTGGCGAGCTCTCTCGCCCTCTCAACTCTTTGTCGGGTCCTTTCTGCTTATGATCGCGGCGGGAACCGTTGGGTTCAAGGTGCTGCCGGGGCTCTATACAGGGCCGCCCCTGAACTGGCTCGACGCGCTTTTTACCGCAACGAGCGCCATCTGCGTGACGGGACTCATTGTGGTGGATACGGCGACCTACTTCACCACCTGGGGACAGGCGTACGTCCTGCTCCTCATTCAGCTCGGCGGGCTCGGCATCATTGCATTCACGTCGCTCATTATCGTGGTGCTGGGACGACGCATGTCGCTTCGGCAGGAGACCTTGACGAGTGGGGCGGCGGGGATCGTGGAAGAGATTGACTATCGCGAACTGACGTGGGCCATTTTCCGATTCACGGTCCTCGCAGAGCTTCTCGGGGCGGTGCTGCTTTACGTTTGCTGGGGGCCGCAACTGGGGTGGACTGGCGCCGTGTGGCCATCGGTCTTTCATTCCATCAGCGCGTTTTGCAACGCGGGGTTCTCCACGTTCTCGACCTCGCTGATGGGCTTTCAGTCCAACCTACCGCTGCTGATGGTGGTGATGGCGCTCATTGTGGTGGGCGGGCTGGGCTTTCTCACGCTGGAGGAGCTCTACGTGTGGCGCCGTGTGTATCGAGAGAAGGAGCGTTTCCGGCTGTCAGTGCACTCGCAGCTCGTGCTTGGGACAACCGTCCTCCTCATCGTGGGCGGGTGGGTTGCATTCACGGCATTCGAGTGGGACAGTACGCTGGCGGGCATGTCGTGGGGAGAGCGCCTCGTGAACGGGCTCTTTGCGAGCATAACGCCCCGCACGGCGGGGTTCAACTCGATCGACTACGCGCAGATGGAGACGGAAACGAGTGTTCTGACGCTCATCTACATGATGATCGGCGGCTCGCCCGGCTCCACGGCCGGAGGGGTGAAAACCACCACGTTCGCCATTCTCGGACTTCTGGCGTGGTCGCGACTCCACGGCAAGCCCACGACGAGCATTTCCGGCCGCACCCTCCCTGAAAGCACGGTGCAGAAGGCCATGAGCCTGTTCATCGTGGCGATTAGCATCGTCGCGCTTGGCATTTTCGTTTTCAGTACCACGGAAATTCCGCACACGATGCCAGCCGCCGATGCTCCATTCCTCTCCTACGTTTTCGAGGCTGTGAGCGCCTTCAACACCGTGGGGTTATCAATGGGCGCAACCGGGGCGTTGACGGAGGCTGGGCGCATCACGACCATCCTGCTCATGTTCATCGGGCGCGTGGGGACGCTCACGTTCGTCGCGGCGATGGCACGCGAGCCCAAACGCATTGCCGGGGGCTTTCGGTATGCGCACGAGGACGTAGCGATTGGCTAAAATTCTTTCTCCCTGGCCTTGTGCTTTCTGTCAGCAGCTATAACCCGGGACGCATCCCTGTTCGGGTGAGAAATGTTGAAGGTAGGAAGGTTGCTGATGATTTCTCCTACACTTTGCTCCGATGCTCATTTTCGAAACAGAAGAGATCTCCATCGTTACGCAGTCCTCATTTTCCAGCGGGTCGGGCAAGCATCAAAGCCATGCTCTGAACGTAACAGGTACTCTCTCCTAGGTAAAACGCGCCCGGACGCCCACACTCCCAGACGCCCACACACTGGACGAGATGCCCACCGCCGAATCCCTTCCTACGCAGGACCCCGTCATCGCCAACGCGTCGGTCACCGCCCGCGAGTCGGCGCAGGACCACATCGTGATCCGCGGGGCGCGGCAGCACAACCTGAAGGACGTGGACCTCGACCTGCCGCGCAACGAGCTCATCGTCTTCACCGGCCCGTCCGGCTCCGGCAAATCGAGCCTCTGCTTCGACACCATCTACGCCGAGGGCCAGCGCCGCTACGTGGAGAGCCTGAGCGCCTACGCGCGGCAATTTCTGGAGCGGATGGACAAGCCGGAGGCCGACCTCATCACCGGCCTCGCCCCGGCCATCGCCATCGAGCAGAAAACGTCGGGCAACAATCCGCGCTCGACCGTTGCCACGCAGACGGAGATCTACGACCACCTGCGCCTCCTCTTCGCCCGCATCGGCACCACGTACTCGCCGGTGAGCGGAAAGCCCGTGAGCAAAGACACGCCGCACGGCGTGGCCCACGCGCTGGAGGACGAGATGGAGGATGGCAGCCGGTTCTACCTCTGCGCGCCCATCCCCGAGCATTCGGACATGGCCCTGCGCGACGAGCTCCGCAGCCTCCGCGAACGCGGCTTCTACCGGATCCTCCTGCTTCCCACCGAACGGCAGGCGGAGAAGGGCGAAACGCCGGAGACGATCGACCTCAACCAGCAGGACCCCAGCAGCGTCAACAGCTACGGGCGCGACCGGCTGCTCGTCCTCATCGACCGGCTGAAGGTGAAGGCAGGCGACGAAGACACGCGCTCCCGCATCGCCGAGTCTGTGGAGCAGGCGTTCGACGAGGGCGACGGCCGGTGCACGATTGTGCCCGCCCTGCGCGGTCGCGACGAACCGCCCGAAGACGGCGTCCCGACGTACGAGTTTAGCGCCCACTTTGAGCGGGACGGCATGCGGTTCAAGGAGCCGACGCCGCAGCTCTTCAGCTTCAACAGCCCGGTGGGCGCCTGTCCCACGTGCCAAGGCTTCGGGCGCGTGGCCGGGCTCGACGAGGATCTCATCATCCCTAACAAGGAGCTCTCGATCCGGGAGGGTGCTCTCGCGCCGTACCGCGGCGACAAGTGGAGCAAGCACTTCAAGGACCTGATCGCTGTGGCGGCGGACGTGGGCCTTAACATCGACTGCCCGTACCGCGAGCTGGAGGACTGGGAGAAAGAGCTCGTGTGGGAGGGCGAAGGCGACTACATCGGCCTTGAAGGTTTCTTCCGGTTCCTGGAGGAGAACTCCTACAAGCGGCACTACCGCATCTTCCGTGCCCGCTTCCGCGGCTACTCCGAATGCCCGGACTGCGAGGGCCACCGCCTGCGCGACGATGCCCTCTACGTGAAGGTGGGCGGCGACTCGGTTGAGAAGAAGCACATCGGCGAGGTCTGTGCGATGACGACGCGGGAGGCGCGCGACTACTTCGAAAACCTGGAGCTGACGGAGTACGAGCAGGAAGTGGCCGGGCGCGTGATGGAGGAACTCCGCAAGCGCAGCCGCTACTTGGTAGACGTGGGGCTCGACTACCTGACGCTCGACCGCCTCGCACAGACCCTCAGTGGCGGCGAGACGCAACGCATCAACCTGTCGACCTCGCTCGGCTCTTCGCTCGTTGGGTCCCTCTACGTGCTCGACGAGCCCACCGTGGGCCTGCACCCGCGCGACAACGAGCGCCTCATCGACATCCTCCAGCGCCTGCGCGACCTCGGCAACACGGTGCTCGTGGTGGAGCACGACCCGGTGACGATGGAGGCGGCCGATCAGATCGTAGACCTCGGCCCGCGCTCTGGCGCGTTCGGCGGCGAGGTCGTCTTTCAGGGCACGTACGAGGAGGTTCTAGAGGACGAGGACTCCCTCACGGGGCAGTACCTGAGCGGCCGGAAGAAAATCGACGTGCCCGACGAACGCCGTCCGGTGGACGAGGACGACGTGATTAGAATCGAGAATGCCCGGCAGCACAACCTCAAGAACGTCGACGTGACGATCCCACTGGGAATGATTACCTGCGTGACGGGCGTCAGCGGGTCCGGCAAGTCGACCCTCACCAACCAGACGCTCTTCGAGGGCCTGCACCGGCTCAAGGGCGGCAGCGGCGACGGCAAGGTGGGGGCGCACGACGCCATTCGCGGACACGAAAATGTGGATGCTGTGGAGATGGTGGACCAGTCGTCCATCGGGCGATCCCCGCGCTCCAACCCGGCGACCTATACCAACGCGTTCGACGGGATTCGCCGCCTCTTTGCCAAGACGCGGCAGGCCAACGTGCACGGCTACGACAAGGGGTTCTTTAGCTTCAACACCACGGGCGGGCGCTGCGAGGAGTGCGAGGGACAGGGTGTGGTGAAGGTGGAGATGCAATTCTTGGCCGACCTCTATCTGGAGTGCGAGGCCTGCAACGGGCGGCGCTACAAGAAGGAGGCCCTCGACGTGACGTATAACGGCAAGAACATCGCCGACGTGCTGGACATGACCGTTGACGAGGCCGCCGAGTTCTTCGAGGGAGAGCGCGCGGTCACCAACAAGCTGGAAACGCTGCAGGAGATCGGGCTCGGGTACCTCACGCTCGGCCAGCCGTCGACCACCCTTAGCGGCGGAGAGGCCCAGCGCATCAAGCTGGCCAGCCACCTCAACAGCCGCTCCTCGGACCGCACGCTCTACATCTTCGACGAGCCGACGACGGGCCTGCATTTCGACGACATCAAGCAGCTTCTTAATGCCTTCGAGCAGCTGGTCGACGACGGCCACTCGGTGATTATCATCGAGCACAATCTCGACGTGATCAAATACGCCGACCACGTGATCGACCTGGGGCCGGAAGGGGGCGATGCCGGCGGGGAGATCGTGGTGACGGGCACGCCCGAAGAGGTGGCGGCCTGCGAAGACAGTCACACGGGGCGATTCCTGCAGGACGTACTGTAAGCCTCCACGACGACCGTGTTCTTGTCTCCTCGTTCCCAGAGACGACCTCGGCCCACGTGCTGTAACAGCCCGGCGTGCGCATCCGTCTTGATGGCGGACCCCGTCGTTCTCCTGGTCCACAGGGGCGCGAACGGCAGGAACCGCACTCACCAGCAGTGCTTCCAAGGAACAAGGGCATTCCCTTCGCTTCCTCCTCTCAGAATCGCCGCTAGTGGTCAGTCAGGCTGAGACTGCCGGGTGCCGAATAGAACACGCGGTGTTGCATACGGCATTTTCTGGGTACAATCCACTGGCCATCATTCGACCCGAAATGGAAACGGGGCGCACCACTAGTCGGGCGACGACGATCGTTCTCCGGCGGCGGTTCCCCCTCTGATTCGTTCTACTGCACCAATGATGTTCACCATGCGATCCCGTACGTTTCTCTGGCTGCTCCCCCTCCTGTTGATTCTCGGCTGTACCAGCTCGGCACAAATGGCCGATACGTCGGCCGGCGCGAAGAAGGCGGAAGACGCTGGCGAGGACCAAGCCAACTTCGAAAAAGATGCTGTGTTGCTAAACGTCAAGTTCCAGGGTGAAGCGACGGGTCGAACGAGGACTGGTTCTTCAGCACGCCGTAGCAAATGTGGAGGAGCTTCCGCATCGCAGCACCGATGATCACCATCTTTTCTTTCCCCCGCTCGGCGAGCCGGTCTCCGAGCGCTTCGACGGCGGCGTTGCACCGAAGGGCTGCAATTGCTGGGAAGTACAGTGCTCTTCGGAGCCGAGAACTCCCAACTTTTGAAAGCCGAGGTTTTCGATGAACCGAGCTGCCCGATTCGTGATGCGAGGGCGTCAGGCCGGCATATGCAGCCGCCTGGCGGGCGCACTCAAAGCGCTCGTGATCCCCGAGCTCCGCAAGCACGAGCGCAGCGGTTGTCGATCCAACCCCCGGGATCGTTTCCAGCAAGTCTCGGTTGCGGGCGAGGGTATCGGTGCTCTCGACGTGCTCGTCGATCTGATCTTCAAGCCGGTCGATCTGCTCGTTTATGCTTTCGAGCACCGACTCAAGCGAGCCGGTAACCGTCGGGTTTTCCGACTGGCGGATCTGGTTTTTCAGACGGTCGTGCTCTTTTTTGAGTTGCTCAAGACCGCGGGTCATCTCCTTCAAGCTTTTTTGCTCCGAAGGTGTTGGTTCCCATAGACTTGGTTCCTCACGCTGGCAAAAGCGCGCGAGGAGACGAGCGTCCACCTTGTCGGTTTTCGACCGGTTGAGCTGGCTCTCAGCGTAGGCGCTTGTGCGTAGTGGGTTGACGATCGAGACGGTCAACCCGCGCTCGTACAAAAAGCGTGCAGCCGGGCGCTGGTAGTCGCCGGAGGCTTCGAGGCAGACGTGAATCTGCTCCGGACTTTCCTCCAGCCGGACATCGGCCTGTGTCTCGATCCAGCTGAGGAACTCATCGAATCCGTCTTTGGTGTTCGACACAGTTTTGGAAGCAAAGACGTCCTCCTCAGATCCAATCAGGGCGATTTCAAGGGACGCCTTGCTCACGTCAATGCCCACGTGATGTGCCGTCGGAGGAACGGAATCAGACGAACTCGAACGATCAGGAGCGGTCATTGCGAGATCCAGACTAATGAATGCAGGCTCGACGATGAGAGCATCGCAGGCGCTCAGATGCTGTTCGGATTCGAACGCAATGAAGAGAGGGCAGGGACTGCTCTTTTTCTCGGGCTCATGGGAAAATTCCCAGGCCGGAACCATCGCACAGGTGGCCCTGCCCTCCAGCTCCGAGCGTCCTCGGAGCAAGTTATAAACCATCAATTTCAAACTACACCAAACATATTAGCCATCGCGAAAAGCGATTCGCTCGGCGGCCTGTTCACCGTGTACCGAGACACGACGAACGGCGCCTTGAAAATGGCGCTCGACACGAGCCAGATCGGTGAGGAGTACATCTACTTTACGCACACGGTCGACGGCGTGCTGGAGGCTGGCACGTTCCGGGGCGCCTACCGCGACAACGCCGTCTTCAAGGTGCGGCGGCACTACGACAAGATCGAGTTCGTGGAGGTGAACACCAACTTCCACTTCAACGACGAAAGCGCTCTCGCCCGCGCTTCGGACGCCAACATCAGCCCCTCGGTCCTGCACGTCGAGAAGATCGTCGCGACGGACTCTACGACGGGACGGATCCTGATTGAGGCCGACGATCTGTTCCTGACCGAGTCGCTCACGCAGGTGAAGCCCTCGCCCTCCCCCAACGATTCGCCGACCTCCTTCAGCCTCGGCAACCAGAGCAAGGAGAAGTCGAAGGTGCAGGCGGTTCACAACTATCCGAAGAATACGGACGTGGTGGTCGACTACGTCTTCGAAAACCCGCGCCCGGTCAACTCCGGCTCCGACGCCGTCACCGATGCCCGCAACGTGACGATCACGCTGCGGCACAGCCTCATCGAGGTGCCGGAGAATGACTTCGAGCCCCGGTTTTCCGATCCGCGCGTGGGCTACTTTACCCAGCAGAAGGATGATCTGACCTCTACCAGTGCGACACCCTACCACGACCTCATCAACCGCTGGCACCTGAAAAAGAAGAACCCGGACGCCGAACTCTCCGAGCCAGTGGAGCCGATCACGTGGTGGATCGAGAACACGACCCCCGAGCGCATTCGGCCCATCATTCGCGAGGCGGTGCTGCAATGGAATGAGGCCTTCCGGGAGGCTGGTTTCGAGAACGCCATTCAGGTGAAGGTGCAGCCGGACACCGCCTCCTGGGACGCAGGGGACATCCGCTACAACGTACTGCGCTGGACCTCCTCTCCCAATCCCCCCTTCGGCGGCTACGGCCCCAGCTTCGTCAACCCCCACACCGGCCAGATTCTGGGGGCGGACGTGATGCTCGAATACGTCTTTCTCACCAACCGCGTCTCCTACAACAAGCTGTTTGAGGCGGCTGGGCTCCCGCTGCAGTCGGCCGATCACGGGTTCCAAAATCTGCCGAAGCACGCCTGCACGCTGCCCTCCTTCCTCCACATGAATACAATGTTCGGCCGCACGGTGCTGGAGCCGACCGCCGGAGCCGACGCCGACAACGCGCAGAACGGCCCGTCAGACCTTGACGGTGAGATCACTCCCCTGATGGAGGAGTCGATCTACTACCTGGCGCTCCACGAGGTCGGGCACACGCTGGGCCTTCAGCACAACATGAAGTCCTCCCAGCTGCACTCCGCCGACGAGGTACACGACGCGTCCGTAACCCGCGAGGAGGGACTCACGGGTTCGGTTATGGACTATCCCGCCATCAACGTGGCACCTCCGGGCACGGACCAGGGGCAGTACTACACCACCACGCCGGGCCCCTACGACGTGTGGGCCATCAAGTACGGCTATACGCCCGGCATTGGCGAGGCGGAACTGAATGACATTCTTTCGCGCTCGACCGAGCCCGAGCTGGCTTTCGGCAATGACGCCGACGACATGCGGGCCCCCGGGAAGGCCATCGATCCGGAGGTCATGATCGGCGACATGTCGAACGAGGCACTCGACTACGCGGAGGGTCGCATGCAGCTCGTGGCCGATCTCATGGACGACCTGCTCCAGAAGTATGAGGACCCGGGACAGTCGTACGAAGAGCTGCGCGACGCCTTTCTCGTCGCCACCGGCCAGCACGCCCAGATGGCGGCGGTGGCCTCCCGCTACGTGGGCGGCGTCTACGTCGACCGCGCGTTCGTCGGGCAGGAGGGCGCTACGGAGCCGTACCGGCCCGTCTCCCTCGACCGGCAGAAGCGGGCGCTCGACCTTCTGGGCGAGCACCTCTTCGCGCCGGACGCCTTTGCGATGATTCCGGATGAGCTCTACCGGCACCTGCAGCCGCAGCGACGGGGCTTCAACTTCTTCGGCGAGTCGGAGGACCCGAAGATCCACGCCCGCGTGCTCGGCATTCAGGAACGCGTACTGGCCCACCTCCTGCACCCGAACGTGCTGGAGCGAATGACCGACACGCGACTCTACGGCAACGAGTACACGCTGGCCGCTTACATGGAGGATCTGACCAATGACGTCTTCGCGGCCGATGCCGACGGCAACGTGAACACGTTTCGCCAGAACCTCCAGGTCGCGTACGTCGAGGCGCTGGCCACGGTCGTGGGCGACGCGGGTGACGAACAGTACGACCACCTCGCACAGTCCGCTGCCCTGCAAAGCCTCCAGCAGATTGAGAACATGATCGACGGAAAGAGCGGCGTGAACGCCGAGACGCAGGCACACACTGATCACGTGCTCCACCTCATTGAAACGGCTACCAGCACCGAGTAACCCCGAATCCGCTTGCGGGGGGCGGCACATACTACTGGAACGAGAAGGCCTCAGGTCGAAAGCAACCTGGGGCCTTTTCTGTGTTGCTCCCAGCCTGAAGAGCACCTACGGAAGAATGTCGTCAACCGGTACTCCTTCCATCTCGGGCAACGTGGGAACCGTGAGGGAATCCCCACGACGGTGCCGGCTTCGGTCGGCATAGCCATCCTCTTCGGGGCGACGGAAAACGTCCACGAACTCATTCGGCAGGTCAACGAACCAGTAGTCGCCGATTCCGAGGCATCTCCGGATCATAGAGAACGACATCCGGCTCCGGCGCACTGTAGTCGTCCAGTTGAATCGGATTCTGCACGTGGATGCGGGCCAGCGTCCCTTCTGGTTTGTAGAGCCGACGCGCGAAGAGCTTTTCCAGGTCATTGACGGTGGGGCCGGGCGGAGGGCCAATTGGAGGCATACCGATCAGGCGACCGTCGAGAAGTTCGCCCCGGTCGTCTTCGCCGAGAATGCCCGCAGTTCCCAAAAAATGGCCACCGCTCCCTACCGCAGTTTCTCACAACGCCGGAGGAGAGACGCCCGAAAACAAATACGCAATACGAAATACGGAACGTCGAAGACAGGCATTCTCGTCTCAACCCCCGAACGCAGCCCAAAGAGGAATCTCACCCATTTCCTACGAAAAACACCGCATTGCTAAAGAGCACGTGTCCGCCGTACCAGAAGCCTCGAAAGAGCGGATTGTCGACGAAGTAGACCACGTGCCCGTCGCCCAGTCGCTGCGTGCCGAAGATGGTGGTGTTTTCGATTCGTTGCTCCGCCTCGTGCCCCATAAAGCCGCTCACTGGGGCACTCTCTTGGAGCGCACCCACCGTCCATCCGTCATCCAGGTACGCAAAGGCGTCGCTATTCCGCTTGAGTGTGAAGTACGGAGACGATAGCCCGAAGCCCAGCGGGTGAGACGTGTCGAGTTGCACGCGATGAATACTGCCGGGAGTGGAGCGAGACAGGGCGACCTGCGACTGGGTCCCGTACTGCTGAAGGTCGCCTCCCGTCGTGGTCGTGTCGGATTCGCTTGTCTCCTCTTTGTGCGTAAGGTGATATCCGGACTGATCTGCCAGCGCCTCGTTTGCGTTTCCGAAAGCAAGGAGACGCCCTCCCTCGCGGACCCACTGGGTAAGCATTTGTCCCCGTCCGTCGGTAAGCCACGCGCCATAGCGCCCATCCGGAAGCACGAGCACGTCCACGCCGTCAAGCATCGAGGCCTTGAAATCATCTGCCGGCAGTAGCGTGGCCGGGTACTCAATCTGTTGATCGAAGAAATGCCACACCTCGCCCACACTGCTGCTGGATAGGGGCGGCCCGGAGAGGACCGCCACGTTCGGCCCGTCGATAAACCCAACCGTTCCAGAGCCGAGGTCGGGGCCCTGGTCGGTAAAGCCCGTCTGGAGGGCGTGGAGGGGTTGTCCGTGATTCTGCGCAATCCGCTGAACGCGGGCGTCGAAATTGTCGAGCCGGTTGGTGTTGCCGCTGCGGGTGATGACCAGTGTGCCGGGGGCGTAGGAACGGTCGTTGATGGTGAACGATTTCGTCGCAAACCGGAGATGAACGTCATGCTGGAGCAAGGCTCCGGCAAAGCGCGCGTCGGCCCGGCTGCGCCACGGGGTCACGTAGGCGTACGGCTGGTTCGTGTTGCCGGTCAGCGACGGCTGGGTGGGCGGCGTTGACGCAGTGTCCACTTCCACGCGGTTGGGGAGGGCGTGGGCCTCCACTCCGTAGGCGTAGGGCAGCCCCCAGGCCGTGATGTCGTACGTGAGCGAGTCGGGGATCGTCGTGGTGGGCTCAAAAAGGACCTTGACGAGCCGACTTTTGGGCTGGGCGGCCTGCACGATGAGGTCGCCCGACTGAATCTGGACGTTCTCTGTTGTGCCGCTCTGATAGTCGCGTCCTTCTGCCGTTTCCCTCTCCGTTGCGTAGCCGTACCGGATGCGCTGCCGGTCGAGGTGCGTGGCGAGGGCCGACAGGCGGTCGCCTTGTGCTTCGCGGTGTACGACGTACGTTTGGTACGCGCCCGGTGGATTGTCCTGAGCCGATTCGTAGTAGTCGGCAAATTCTTGAACCACCCGTTCATGGTGCTCGGCCGTCACCTCCACCGTCGAGAGAGCACTCGTGTGATGGTGTTGAATGCGCTCGGCCAGCGTCAGTGTATCGCCCTCACTCGTGACAATGGCTCGTCCGGCACGGCCCCCGCCGCCCTGCTCGTACGTCATGCCGATGGCCCCGTTGAAGAGCGGCCACGTGTCGCCGTAGCCGGGGTAGAGGAGGTCGAACACCTCCTGTGTGAAGTAGAGCCAGCCGTTTCGGTCGAAGTAGGAGGCATTGTTGCGCCCCACTGTAAACTGAAACTCGCGCTGCCAGTCCGTTAGGTTCTCGTGGTAGGGCGTTGTGCCGGGGGCAAAGTAGTACGGGTCGTCGGCGCCCATCTCGTGGTAGTCGACGTGCACGTTCGGCATCCAGCGGTGGTACGCGCCCAGGCGCTGCTGCGTCTCTTTCTGTACCGCCCACGCCCAGTCGCGATTTAGATCGAAGTAGTAGTGGTTGGATCGGCCCGGGGCCCACGGCGTGTGGTGCTCGCGGGCGTCCGGGTCGGGATTGGCTGTCGCGCCCACCGTTTCGCGAAACCACTGCACGTAGCGGGTACGACCGTCGGGGTTGAGGGCCGGGTCGAGGAGGACGACCGTATTTTTCAGCCACTCCTGCGTGCGGGTGTTGGCGGTATCGGCCAAGGCATGGAGCGTTTTGAGGGCTGCCTCGCTGGAGACGGACTCGTCGCCATGGACGTTGTAGCTGAGCCACACGACCGCCGCGTCGGCCTGCGGGGTGCCCTCCGCCAGGCCGGCCCGTTGTCGGTTCGAACGGCGCAGGGTGCCGAGCCGGTCGTGGTTGTCGGGCGTCGTAATCGTGGCCAGGAGTAGGGGGCGCCCTTCGACGCTCGTCCCGTACTGCTGCACAGTGACGGCGGGAGAGCGAGCCGCGACGTGCCGTACGTAGTCCACGACGCGGTGGTGCGGCGTGAACTGCTGTCCGAGTTCGTAGCCCAGGTACGTGGCCGGTGGTTGTAGCTGGTCCGACGGTTGGGCCGGGGCGGGCAGCACGAGCAGGAGCGCGAGACTAGCGACACTCAGCAGGAGGCGATGCACGAAACGGAGGGGGTGGATTAGAAGGTAGAGGATCGTTGACAAAACGGGACGGCGGTCCCGGGGACTACCAGTAGATTGTGAGTCGTCCGTATCCATTATCAAATCGACTGGGAGAGTCGGGGATTCCGGGGGGCAGGTCGTCCTTGTCGAGGTCGTATCCCACGCCCACGAGCACGCTCCCGCCCGGCCATCGGTAGCCGAGGAGGGGGGTTAGGCGATAGTTGCTCGGCTGGACGCTGAAATACTCTCCCGTCCACTGCCGCGTCAGGTATTTGCTCTCTTCTTTGTCGAGCGTTCGGGCGTAGGCCGTGTATTTCAGGCCGGCCTGCACGCCGCGGTCGGGGGCGTAGCGGAGTCGGGCCTGGAGGGTTTGTCGATCTTCCCAGTAGTCCAGCGGCCCGTCCAGGGGAGACAGAGAAAAGTCATCCCCCGTTTGCCGATCGGTGTACCGCTCGATGGTGTAGCGGATGTCTCCCGCCCAGTTCCGCCATGCTCCCACGGCGAAGGCCCCGTATTGCTGCAGGCGCTGCTCAGAATGGTACTGGCTGGTCACGGCGCTTCGGGTGCCGTTCCGTTTGAGCGTGGATTGGTCGCGACGGTAGAAGAGACCGGCGGTGCCGTACGTCCCGGTGTACGAGGCCATCAGGCTGGCGTAGTGGGCGCCCTCGGTGTCTTTGTACTGGAACGAAGAGGAAGTCTGCGAGGTGAACGTAGCCGTGACGCTCGGGCGCCACCCGGCGTAGACCTCCACCCGCACGGGGTAGCGAGTCGGGGTCGCAGCCTGGATCTGAGCCACGAGCGGAGGCGTCTCGTAAATCCGAAGGATGTCGCGGTCTTTGGGGCTCACCCCGAGGGTGCTGTAGATGAAGTTATTGTACGCATTGGAGAGCGTAAGGTCCACCTGGGCCCGTCCCCATTGTGGGGCCTGTACGCGATAAAACCCCGTGACGTCAAAGTCCGGCTTGTACCGAGAGAACGTGTGTCGAAGGCCGGCCTGATGCCGATCGTTGAACACGTAGTGGTAGCTCATTTCAAGAAACGACCGCTGGGCGCGTCCATCTTCCTGCAGACGGGCATCGAACGAAAATCGGTGCCGGTCGCCCAGCACGATCGTTTCCTTCACGTCCGTTACGAAGGCCCACTCGGTCCGGTCGGTACTCCCGACGCGCGACCGGAGCCCGCGGCGAGTGCGGGACCACGTGTAGGCCTCGGCCATGGGGAAGCGGTACGACAGCAGGTCAAGCGCGTACTCCCGGTCCATTTGCGGCGTCAGGTGCCGAAAGACGCCGCGGTCGTAGTGCACGGTGGTGTCGGCCGCCCGCGGTCCCCGATTGTGAAAGCGGTCCAGCAGAAGGTGGCGCCGGAATGAGGCCCAGTCGGCCATGGACACGTGCGTCGTGGAGGCCGAGGCGGGGGCGGCAGTGGTGTCGGATACAGCGGGAGACTGAGCCCTCAATGGGAGTACACTCCCGCACAAAAGAAGGACCCACACGGCGAGTGCCCGTACGGTCATGGTGGAGGAGAGACTGGGAAAAGGAAGCCTGGCGGCACGAAATGACGCGTCAACGTACGAGGACGGGAGAGAAGGCGCAAGATGCATCTTCCGAATCCCGTTCGAAGTTCTACGCGATCCCTCGATGGGACGCGTCTTCCGTGCAACGTCCCTCCGCTGCGTCGGTAATGAGGGACGCGCTCCGCTTGTTTTCAATCCAATCTCTCCAGATGCCCGATATCGAACTGACGCGATCTCATTCCCTTGGTCTCGACGATGGACGCGAGGCCGTCGAACGTGTGGCCGAAGACCTTGAAACTGACCTCGGCGTGCGCTACGAGTGGGACAACAACACGCTCCTCTTCGGTGGTCAGGGAGCCGAGGGGGAGATTGAGGTCGAACCCGACACGATTCAGATCCTCATCAACCTCAGCGGGTTCCTCAAGCCTATGAAGGGACGGCTCAAGGAAGAGGCCGAGCAGTATCTTGATCGGTATCTGGATGAAAGGTAGAGCGGGGATTGACGGCGGTCGTGTCCGGGGTCCGGCGAGTCTTTTCGTATCAAGGGCTGAGGGATGGCCCCTTTATTCTCGCTGAATCTCGTGCAAACGCCTCTCTGCCATGAAACGGTTCGCTTTTCATCGACTTCTCCTCGCTGCCGTTCTACCCGTCCTCTTCCTCGCGGCCTGTGACTCCAGCGGGTCGAACGAGAAACCGGACGACCACGAATTTCAATTCAACATCACCCCTCCCACTGCTCAGTCAATGCAGAAGGTGACTACGGGAGCGGCTGAAGACACGATGTTGAACGGCTACTCCTTTTATCATAACCCGCCGGCGAGCCAATCCTACGGCGACCGCAACGTCTTCCTCCTTCACATGAATGAAAATTCGACCCTCGAAGAGCGGCGGAATCAAGAGGGACTTTTCGGCTTTGCCAAGTCGATTGGCGGACGTCCTGGAACGGGGGATCATCCGATCACTGAAGCCTCGAGCGAGGCCTACCAGGACGGCGAGGCCTTTATCTTCAAGCTGTACTACGACTATGGATCGATTCTGGACGGCGACCTTGGAGGGGTGGCGTATTACTCCGTGATTGACGGGACCATCACGTTTGAGCCGCGGAGTGCGCCCTATGTCGCCGGATCGGTCGATGCCGTAGCCGAGGTCATCCGATACGTCGATCCGGACTCAACGATCGGGTACGAGATCGTCCGCGACACAACGACGATCTCCGGTAAGTTCCAGGCAAAGGACTCGGAAACCATCGTGACCGTCCCAACGGGATCTCCAACAGCACACTAGTGGTGCGTTCCCGCCAGGTTGGGCAAGAACGCTGGGCTGTGGACTATGCTCAGGCTGCTGAATGCCGTATGCAACACCGCGTATTCAATTCAGCACCCGTCCCCTCATCTTAACTGACCACTCGCGGCGTTTCCATTTTCCCGGTGGGGGGCATTCTCACTCCATTCCGGTGTTGCTCACAAAGGCGATTTGCTCCCCGTCCGGTGACCATGACGGTACGTTGATGGTGCCCTGCCCGCCGTACACGTAGGCAATCACCTCCGGCTCGCCCCCGTCCGTGGGCATCCGGCGCAGGTACACCTGCTTGTAGAAGGGATGATCGCCGGGCGGGACGCTGGGGCGGTACGAGAGAAAGACGATCGATTCGCCGTCCGGCGACACGTGGGGAAACCAGTTGTTGAAGCGATCGTCGGTGAGCTGTTCCTGCTCACTCCCGTCGGGCGCCATCCGCCAGATCTCCATGCTGCCGGTGCGGACGGAGTTGAAGTAGATGTGCTCGCCATCCGGTGTATACTCGGACCCATCGTCCAGCCCCTCTGCCGTAGTCAGGCGTACCTCCTCGCCGCCGTCCACCGGAATCTTGTAGATGTCGTATTCGCCGTTGCGGGCTCCGGTGTAGGTGAGCCAGTTCCCGTCGGGCGACCAGCCGTGCAGGTACGACGGCCCGTTCGGGGTCACCTGCGTCGGCGTGCCACCTTCAATGGGCACGGTGTAGATGATGGAGTTGCCGTCGTGCGACTCCGGATGATGGCTGATGCCGAGCTGCTCTCCGTCGAAGGAAATGACGTGGTCGTTGTTATTGGCATCCGCAAAGCCGGTGTCGATCTCTTTCGGCGTCCGTGTGTCGAGGTCAAAGCGGTAGAGCAGCCCGTCGCTGTTGTAGATGAGCGATTCGCCATCCGGCGTCCAGTTGGGCGCCTGCAACGAGCGGGGCTCCTCGTGCACCACGGTGCGGTGACCGCTTTCCACGTCCATCGTTTCCACCCGACTGCCGAGGTACTCGTCGTACTGCGAGAGGGTGTCCGACGCTGGTGTTACGATGCGTACGTTCCGGAACGTGGCCGTCTCGGGGCTTCCTTCCGCGGGAGAATGCACGAAGAGGCCGACGTACACGCTGTCGCCCAGGGCAACGTCCGACACTTCAGTTCGGGTGAATGGGTTGCCCGCCCGCGCCACCGCCATCGTATAGGTGCTGTCGTCGCGGGCGAGTTGAATGACGTTCGCCCCAGTCACGGACGATTGGATCTCGTGGGTGCTGTCCCCGGCAGCGCGCCGATACTGGAGGGCCGCCTGCCCGTTGCCGGGGACGGAAGCCCTCACGTGCGCCGCGTCGGGGGAGAGGTCTGAACGGATGACCCAGCCCATCCGTCGGTTCTCGTCTGCCCCTTCGGCCGTGAATGCCCCGCGTGCCCGGAGGAGCACGTCGCCACGGACCCGGCGCCACGCAAGATGGACGCCATTCTCCTGCGTTTGTCCGCTCGTCATGCGGTAGGTTTGACTATCGGCCTCGTACTGCGTCGCTCCGGCCGCCTCGACGACGCCTACGTCGGTCTGCCCTTCGAAGGCCCCGAGGTTGGGGGAGGCCGGGTCGGATGAAGGAGAGTCGCAGGAGGCAAGGAAGAGGAAGGGTACACAGAAGGGGAGGAGCAGCCTGGACGGGACGGTGTTCATCGGAAAATGGGGCCTGGAGAAGGAATCGAGAGACGTGCGTACGTGCGCTGGGGGACTCTCCATAATAAAACATCGCAGCCCCGATTCAAATGAATTCAACACGCCCGCCGACGCGTCCGTCGTCACGACGCCGGGGACGTCGGTCCCCATCGCGTCAGCTGAAAGAAGAGCAGGATGCCGACCCCGAAGATTCCCGCGGAGAAGAGGAGGAGCGGAACGGTCGGCTGGATGATCCAAAGTGCGCTTACGAATTGGACGACAATCACCACGTAGAGTAGCGTGGCAATGTAGAGTCGCGGCACTCGGTTCACCACGTAGGCACCAAGGGGCGCGCCGAAGACAACGACCGGAATGCTCACCCACCAAAAGCGATACGCTTCGAGCTGCATGTCCTGCAGCACGAGCGCGTGCAGGAAAAACCCGAGGACCGCATTGAACGCCATGAGCACCACCGAGGTGGGCGTGGCCACCTTTTCCGAGAGGCGGTACTTGAGCGTCACGAAGGCGAAGGAGCAAATGTCGATTCCATTGCCGAAGATGGAGCTGAGGATCCCCCCGATGAGACCAATTCCAAGAAGCTCCGTCTGCTGCACGCCGGTGAGGGCCGGAAGGGTACGGATGGCGCCCTCGTCGCGAATGTGGTTGATCACGAAGAGGGCCAGGCCGTAGCTCAGGAAAAACGACACGAACATCATCTTCGCGTAGGCCGGCGGCACGTACGGTGCAATGAAGTAGGTGCCGCCCACGATGCCGGGCACACTTCCCAGCGCGACCAGCCACAAGTAGGTCGTCTCTACCGGAATGCGTCGTGCCCAGATGTAGAGCGCGGCCGCGGTCATCCCAACGCTCTGAATGGCCAGACTGAAGTTGCGGGCCACGGCGGGAGCAATGTCGAAGACGAGCGTCATCACCGGGTAGGCGACCGCTCCCCCACCCTCGGAGCTTACGCCCGCGACGAACGATCCCGCTATCATCGTTATGGTCATGAAGCCGTGGGTGCGGAAGAGGCCCCACAGCTCCTGTGTGGTCATGTAAGTGCCCCAGACCAGGAGCGTTGCGGCAATGGGGCCTATCACTCCGACCAGATAGCGGCGAGACCATCGGTCGCGTAGCACAGAGGTCGACGGAATCACAGGCATCCGGGAGTGATGACGGCAAAAACTAGTCGGGGTTAACAGCCTGCGTCTTCCTCTGTTCGAGTGCAGATCCAACATCTCCGACAAATCTGGCCCCGCAGGGAGAACCCGTTCTTGCCCCCATCGTTGACGAAGCGTCGTCATATGTTGCAACCTACCCGTCCTCTGTTGTGTCCAAATTTTGGAAAACGGTGCTCCTTACAGCCGCCGCCACGGGCGCCGCGGCGGTCCTTCTTCGTCAGTTAGACCTCGAATCGGCCCGCGATGAGTTGCGCAGGTCGGAGCCGGAATTCCCGGGACTCGACCCCGAGGACATGCAGGAGGAAGACGTGGCGATGCTGCTGAACGAGCTCGCCTCCCAGCTCTGATGCCGTCACGGTCGTTTGCGCTGTGCTTTCCGGAGAGGGGACAGCCCCATTCTTTGCCCCTACTTTTTTTTACGGTCTGACCGGGCACAAGTCGGGGGGAGCAACAGCGCCTCCGTCGCTCCACGACGATCTCAATCCACAGTTGCCCTGTTTTCTCGATGGCTTCCGTTCGCGAATGTCCGTCCTGTGCCCTTGAATTTGAGGACACCGGGGATGTAGAGACGTGTCCGTATTGCGGGTACGAGTTTCCCCAGCGACGCGACAGTGTGCGCTGGGTCGCGTGGCTCCTCGTTCTGCTTCTCCTCTGGCCCGCCATCAAAGGACTCATGTACCTTTTCGGGTAGGGCGTGGATCGTGAAGCGTGAGCGTGTCCTCACGCCGCCCTCCTCACCATTTCTCACGCATCGTATTCGATCTATGGAAACAGAGACGCCCACCTCCACCCTCCTCGGCGACCGCTCGCCTGCCGACTTCTTGAACGACTACTGGCAGAAGCGGCCGCTCGTCGTCCGCGACGCACTGCCCGACTTTCAATCGCCGCTCTCGCCCAATGAACTGGCGGGACTGGCCTGCGAGGACGGGGTCGAAAGCCGCCTGATCCTGAAAGAAGGGGGCGAGTATCCGTGGGAGCTACGGCACGGCCCATTCATGACGGACGACTTCCTCGATCTGCCGGAGACGCACTGGACCGTGCTCGTACAGGAGGTGGATCGGCTCATCCCCGAGGTGGGGGCCCTGCTCGATCATTTCCGCTTCCTGCCGGACTGGCGGATCGACGACGTCATGGTGAGCTACGCCCCGACCGACGGCACGGTCGGGCCCCACATCGACAATTACGACGTCTTTCTGCTGCAGGGCCTCGGCCATCGTCGCTGGCAGATTGGGACCGAACCGGTGGCGACGGAGGAGATTGTGCCGGACCTCGACGTGCGCATCCTCGCCGACTTCGAGCCGGACGAGGAGTTTGTGCTCGGGCCGGGCGACATGCTCTATCTGCCGCCTCGCGTGGCCCATCACGGCATTGCCGAGGATGACGAGTGCATGACCTACTCGGTCGGTTTTCGTGCGCCCCGACACCAAGACCTCGTGGGCGCCTTTTTGCAGCACGCAATGGAGCAGCTCGATCCGGACGCCCGCTACAGTGACCCCGACCTCTCACCGGTGGAGAATGCGGGCGCAATTCCTGAACAGACGCGTACCAAGGTGTACGACCTGCTGCGCGGCCTCGTGGACGACGATGCTGCCATCGATCGATGGCTCGGGCAGTACCTCACGCGCCCGGATCGGGACCGGCAGGCCGTCCCGCCGCAAACGCCGGTGTCCGCTTCTGCCCTCGTTGAGGCTCTGAAACAGGGGATCGATCTGCGACGCGGCCCCGTCTCGCATCTCGCCTACGTGGAATATGAGGACACGGCCCTCCTCTTCGTCAACGGAGAGGCGCGTCGCCTCGACTCCGACCTCGCATACGCCGCGCCCATCATCACCGGCCGCGAGGTCGTTCCGGCCGATCGTCTGACGCCGTACCTTGACGACGACGCGTTCGTGGACCTCCTCGTGTCGCTAGTGAATGAAGGCATCCTGGAACAAGCAGCGCTCTAACTGCACCCTCTTTGCGAGGCCCTGATCGTTGCAAGGCGAAGGGGCCAGACCCCGTCGTGGTTCGGGTACAAGGCCTGCTACTGGTAATCTTGCAGGTAGAACTACAAGAGGGACGCGCTGCAGCACCGGACGTTCGTGCTCTGATAAGGCCTGAATTCTCCTCGTGGCGCCGTACGGATTGAAGAGCCCCTCCCGAGTGATGCTGAAGGAGGGGGCACTACTCCACCGTCCAATAAAAAAAGCCCCGGCTCGACGTTGAGCCGGGGCTTTTGTATGTCGGAGGGGAGGCCACGATTAGTAGTTCGTCCCTCCGTCGGCATTCCCTTGATACGTGTTATTGCTCTCCGACACAGCGCTCGCCCCGTCGTCGGCGTAGACGCCGTAGGCTGCACTGTTTTTGATGAGCGAATTTTCAAGGGTGATCCGGGCATTCGTGCGGACCTGGATGTTGGCTGCATCGCCGATGAAGGTATAGAGCTCACCCCCGCCGCCGTGCTCAACCTTCACATACGACAGCTCGTTCGTCATATTGGAGGAGTTGAATCCAATGCCGCTCCAGAACCCGGCCTGCTTCGTCGTTCCGGTGAAGACGATACTATCTGCCTTTGCGCCCTGGGCCTTGAAGGCCGTTGCGTTGCCGGTCACGTTCAGTCCGCTATCCTGCTCGAATTCGAAGACGGTACCAGCCTCGACGGTAACGTCGCTCCCGTCCTTAATCGGGCGTACGCCGGAAATGCGATACGGCACCCCAATCGGGGCCACCGTCAGGGTCTGGTTGGAGATGCTTCCATTGTAGACCCGGACGTACGAGCCGTAGGTCGTGCCGATGTCCATTGCGCCGATGTTGCGGGCGCGGACGTTCATCGAAGAGGTGCCGTTGTTCTCGAAGGTGTTGTTGGAGAAGCCGGTAAACTCGACGCCTTCGTCGGCCTGAACGCCGTAGGCGTCGTTGTTGCGAAAGGTGGAGTTGGAGATTGACACCTTGCTTTCGTTCTGCAGCTGTAGTGCTGCCGCCGACCCGATGAAGGTGTAGAGCTCCCCGCCACCCGCATATTCGATCGTCAGGCCCGACAGCTCGTTGTTGGTGTTGGTAGAGTTGATGCCGACACCGTTCCAGAAGCCGGCCTGCTTCGTGGTGCCCGTGAAGGTGACGTTGTTTGAAGACGTCCCCTTTACTTTGAAGGCCGTTGCGTTGCCGGTCACGTTCAGTCCGCTATCCTGCTCGAATTCGAAGACGGTACCGGCCTTGACGGTGACGTCGCTCCCGTCCTTAATCGGGCGTACGCCGGAAATGCGATACGGCACCCCAATCGGGGCCACCGTCAGGGTCTGGTTGGAGATGCTTCCGTTGTAGACCCGGACGTACGAGCCGTAGGTCGTGCCGGTGTCCATTGCGCCGATGTTGCGGGCGCGGACGTTCATCGAAGAGGTGCCGTTGTTCTCGAAGGTGTTGTTGGAGAAGCCGGTAAACTCGACGCCTTCGTCGGCCTGAACGCCGTAGGCGTCGTTGTTGCGAAAGGTGGAGTTGGAGATTGACACCTTGCTTTCGTTCTGCAGCTGTAGTGCTGCCGCCGACCCGATGAAGGTGTAGAGCTCCCCGCCACCCGCATATTCGATCGTCAGGCCCGACAGCTCGTTGTTGATGTTGGCGGAGTTGATGCCGACACCGTTCCAGAAGCCGGCCTGCTTCGTGGTGCCCGTAAAGGTAATGCCGTTGGACGCCGTGCCGTTTGCAACGATGGCGGATCCATCTCCACAAATTTTGAGTCCGGTTCCGGATTCAAACTCGACCTGTACGCCGTCCTCGATCGTGAGCGTCGAGCTATTCTCCACACAGATCGTGCTCGTGACCGTGTATGACGTATCCGGCGTGAACGTCCGACTTGTGGTGATATTCGAGCTAAGGGCGACCGCTTTCACGGCCTCGGCGGTCACTGTCACGTTATCGGTGCTCGACTCAGTGCCGTCCGACACCTCGACGCTTGCAACGTAGTCGCCCGCGACATCGGGGGTGAACGTCGGTTGTTCGGCGGAGGCATCGGAGAGGGACGCAGTGCTTCCATCGGGCGTGTTCAGCGACCAGGAATACGAAAGGTCATCCCCGTCCGGATCCTCTGAGGAGGACGCATCGAGCGTGACCTCTGTGCCGGTGTTAACTGTTGTATTGTTAGCGTCGGCAACGGCCGAGGGGACCTCGTTGCTTTCTCCGTCCCCTGGATTTTCTTCTCCCGAGGGGCCAGCGGAATCGCAGCCCACGAACAAGAGGGCCGTCGTGAGCCCGATGGCTAGGAGGATAAAGGGCGAAAATTGGGATCGATACATAAGCTGAATGTCGAATGGTGAAAGATCGGTCGGAAGAGGGAGGACGTAGAAACGAACGGTCCAAGACCTCAAATCAGAGGGGGCCCTTGCGGGGGCAAGTCGCTGTCCTCCGCTCTCCAAAACCGTGCCGGACTCACATCGTATCGGCCGGGCGAAAAAACTGCGTCACCGAACGGAAGTGGACTTTTTCTCCCCCTCTCCGTCTGGTAATGCGTAAGAATGGGGGATAATCGGACACGGGCGAGAAGGGGTGTCGAGAATATAAAGCAAAGAAGAAACGGCCAGTCGTCCCGTTGAGGGAGAAGTCCCGGTATTCATACTCCTTAATTAAAGGGTGGATTTACCCAATCGGCCCTGTCGACTTTTCAGAGCCGTTTTTGTGGAGCGGGGAAAGAAAGACGCTCCCACAGTCGCCCCTCGTTCAGGAACGGCCTCCATTGCCAGGCGCCGACGGTCCAACTCCGATACGGGTTTTTTGCGAATGTACTCGAACAGACCGTCTCAGCCCCCGTAATCGGAACGGGATGTCAAATTCGAGTTGGCGTTCCGCCCTCTGCAAACTGATCTTCCAGATCCCATCTGCCCATGCACGAGCTTCTCGACCTCCCGGATTCAAATATCATTGGTTTCCACCTCAGCGATACGCTGACGGAAGACGACTACGACAATTTCGTCTCGGAGCTAAAAAGCGAGTTGGAAGCGCACACGACGACGCGCGTCTTTCTGGAGATTGAGTCTGTGGATGGCTGGGAGCCGGAGGAGCAGTGGGAAGAGTTGGCGCTCGACATTCGCCAGGTGCAGGACCTCGACAAGGTGGCTATTGTCGGGGACGACATCTGGGAACCGCTGATGGATAAGGTTGAGCTCCTGTTCCCGATGTCGCAGATTCAGTCCTACGACAGCGAGGATCGAGAAGAGGCGCTAGCGTGGATTCGGGGAGACATGGACGTGCCGGGCATCGGGCCGGGAAGCGTGCCGGATCCGCAGGCGGGCGCACAGGACGAAGATGAGGAGTAGTCCCCATGGATGCTTCCGACCTCTCCGACCTTGAGGCAACGGTCCTTCAGGCGGTGCACGCCGAGGGCAGTGCCGATCTCTACGACCTTGCCCGCATTGTGGGCACGGGGCCGCGGTCCGTGCAAGACGCTGTGCAACGTTTGTCGGATGAGCGACTGGTGATTGTCGCGGAGCGGGGCATGGAGGTGCATTGTACTCCGGCTGGGACCGACCTTGCACACACGTTGAAGGTGCGGGGACGGTAGTCCTGGAGGGACGCGATAAAAATAGAAAAGCGTCCTGCCGGTCTCGGCAGGACGCTTCTATTGGAGCCAACGACCGGACTCGAACCGGTGACCTGTCCCTTACGAGGGGACTGCTCTACCAACTGAGCTACGTTGGCTGCTTCGGGCAGAGAATGCTCCGTTTTTCCGAAAAGTGTTCACGGCTGGAATTGGGGCAAAGATCCCACCCATTTGTGCTTTCACGGCCGATTAACGAGACGGCCAAGCGAGAATACATCGGGGCGGTTGGCACTCTACAGGGCAACCCCTATCCCACATCACGCGGAAAAGACACCGGCAGCAAGTAGGGCGGCGACCGACGGGGCCGTAATCGAATAGACGCCGGGCTGGTCAGATTTCGAACTGCTTACACTCGTTCCAGCCGCCCCACATGATTCGACTCGACGCGGTCACCAAGCGATATGGCGACGAAACCGCCGTACGCGACGTCTCCTTATTCATTTCCGCGGAGCAGACCACTGTGCTGATTGGGCCGTCTGGAAGCGGCAAGTCGACCCTGCTGCGTCTCATGATCGGTCTCACACGACCGGAGGCCGGAACGGTGACGATACAGGGGATCCCCCTCACGGACGCCAATGTGCTGTCCCTGCGGCGCCGGATGGGGTATGTCATTCAAGAAGGGGGACTTTTTCCTCACCTCACCGGCTGGGACAATGTGGCCCTCATGGCCCAGCACCTTGGTTGGGAACGCGACCGCATCGACGCCCGGATTGAGGAGCTGACCGAGCTCGTGCAGCTCGCCCCCGATCGTCTCGCCCAGTACCCGAGCGAACTCTCCGGGGGACAGCGCCAGCGCGTGAGTTTAATGCGGGCCCTCATGCTCGATCCGGATGTGCTCCTGCTCGACGAGCCCCTCGGCGCCCTCGACCCGATGATCCGCTCCGACCTGCAGGACGATCTCCGCGCCATTTTTCGGCGGCTTGGCAAGACGGTCATCTTTGTCACACACGACATCGGAGAGGCGGGCTTCTTTGGGGACCATGTGGTGCTTCTTCAGGACGGCGCCATCGAACAGCAGGGGAAAATGTCGGCACTCGTTCGCGACCCGGCCTCCCCGTTCGTCACCGACTTCATCCAGGCCCAGCGCGCACCACTTGAGAATCTGAGCGACGAAGGTCAAGGATAGAGGAGCGAACCTCCAAAAGCCCCGAGTCCCCCATGAACGTGCGTGCAGTCCACCAGTCTCGATTCCCCATCCTCCTCCTGCTGGCGGCACTGCTTGCGGCCCCGGCACGCGGACAGGCTCCGGACTCCGCCCTAACCGTCGGCTCCAAAAAGTTTACGGAGAATGTGCTCCTGGGCTGGATGGGTACGCATCTCCTTCGCGCCGACGGCCTGTCGGCCACGCACCGTGAGGAGTTGGGCGGATCTCGATTTCTCTGGGAGGCCCTCGTGCGGGGCGACATTGATGCTTATCCCGAGTACACCGGCACACTGCGGCAGGAAATCCTCGCCAACCGGGCCATTCCGTCCTCGCCCGACAGCCTTCGGGCCGTTCTGGCCTCGTACGGGGTGGGCATGACCGCCCCCATCGGCTTCAACAACACCTACGCGCTTGGCATGCGCGCAGACCACGCCGATTCCCTCGGCATCAAAACGATCGGCGATCTGCGCCAGCACCCGGACTTGCGTCTCGGCTTCTCGAACGAGTTTATGGATCGAGGCGACGGGTGGCCCTCGCTAAAACGTGCCTACGACCTGCCGCAGACGGCGCGAGGAGTGGATCACGATCTCGCATACCGGGGGCTTGCCAATGGGCAGCTGGACGTAATCGATCTCTATTCGACCGACGCTGAGATTGAGCGGTACGACCTGCGCGTACTGGCAGATACGAAAGAGCACTTTCCCGCCTACGAGGCTATTTTTCTTTACCGTCGCGATCTCCAGACCCGCGCACCGACGGCCCTCTCGGCCTTGAAGCGGCTCGAAGGCCAGATTCCGGCCGATACGATGCAGGCCCTGAACGCGCGCTCCAAGATCGACCAGGAGGACGAAGGCAAAGTGGCAGCCGACTTCGTCAATCAGACGTTTGGGCTATCCACCGTCGCCGATACCGAGACGAGGATCGAGCGGCTGCGTCGGTATACCGTGGACCACCTCGTCCTCGTCGGATTCTCATTGGGGCTCGCCATTGTGTGTGGCATCCCGTTGGGCATTGTGGCCGCGAAGCGACGACTTCTCGGGCCCGGGATTCTTCTGGTTGTGGGCGTGATTTATACAGTTCCGGCCCTGGCCCTGCTGGCAATCATGGTGCCCCCCCTCGGGTTGGGACGCGTGCCAGCCGTGACGGCCCTGTTTCTTTACAGTCTCCTGCCCATCGTATGGACGACGTACACCGGGCTGAAGGACCTCTCGCCCCCTTTGCTGGAGTCGGCGGAAGCACTGGGGCTCTCGGCGGGGGCCAGGCTGTGGCGGGTGGAGATTCCACTGGCGGCGCGCTCTATTCTTGCCGGCATCAAGATCGCCACCGTGATTAACATCGGCGCAGCCACGCTCGGCGCCCTCATCGGGGCGGGGGGCTACGGGCAGCCCATTCTCACTGGCATCCGGCGCGCCAACCTGGGGCTCATCCTGGAAGGCACCGTGCCGGCGGGCGTGCTTACCATCCTCGCGCTGGCCCTGTTCGAGGCCCTGGAGCGTGGACTTCTGCCGCGGTCGATGCGGTCGTAGCCTCTGCGCATGCGGGATGAGGATTTGGGGACAAGACCGCGTCGATGAGCCCTCGTACGGAATCCCTTCTTTTGTGCTCAACTCTCCGAATCAGAGCAAATCGATCTCGGGTTTCTCTATTCTGGTATTTCGGACCAGAAACTCTTCTTTTATGAAGGGATAACGAAAGCGGCGATAATCGGGGGTGAACCCCGGTCCGGATTGATCTAGGTCAAAGACAGCGCGGGTGTTGGCGAATAGGTTAGCAAACGCATCACACTGACAACCACACCCCTGACTCGTCATGCGCTCCCGACTTCTTTCGCTTCCTGTTCTCGTACTCCTCGCCGTGGGCCTCGTTGGCTGCGGTGGGAGTTCCGACTCGTCGTCCTCGGCGTCGTCGACGCAGTCGAGTACCACCGGCACGACGCAGTCCGCTGCGTCCGGCGATGTGGACCAGACGATTACGCTGCAGCCGAAGGGCAATCAGATGAAGTTTAAACAGACGGAGTTTACCGTTGCACCAGGGCAGACGATCAAGCTCGTGTTTGAGAATACGGCCACCAGCCCCTCGATGCAGCACAATGTGCTCGTCATCAACTCGACGAAGGACGAGGTCTTTCGCCGTGTGGGCGAGGCGGGCATGAGCGCTGGCTCAGCGAACGATTACGTGCCGGAGGACGACGCAATTATCGCGCACACCCCGATTGCGCCGCCGGGCGAAACGGTGTCCGTGACCTTCACGGTTCCGGAGCAGGCCGGTGACTACGGCTATCTCTGCACGTTCCCGGGCCACTGGGCCACGATGCAGGGCACCATGCACGTGAAGAAGTCGGCAGCGTAGCCGACAGGCATCGGTCCGCTGTGGGGGCGCGCTCTACCTAATGGGCAGGATTTCCCCACGCTGCGCGGCATCCCCGACCGGGAGGGCGCGTGGAGTATTTGCGGACGAGTACGAACCAGAATGAGCGGGTTCTTCCATTGTAGAAATTCCTCTCATTCAAGAAATGTCGACAACCCCTTAGTCCCCATGCGCCATCTATTCACCATCACACTTATCACGTTCGCCCTCGTCCTGACCGGCTGCGGCTCCTCCGAGTCGTCCGACGCCACGTCGTCGAGTTCGACCACTGTGGATCGGACGGTCACTCTGCACCCGAAGAAGAATCTGCTGAAATACAAGGAGACGGAGTTTACCGTGGCCCCCGGCGAGACGATCAAGCTGGTCTTTGAGAATACCGCCACGAGTCCGTCGATGCTCCACAATGTCGTGGTTCTCAACACCGAGCCGAAGAAGGAGGTGCTGTGGCGGGTCGGCGAAGCGGGCGTTGCTGCCGGAGAAGACCAGGAGTACGTTCCCGACGACGAGGCCGTGTTGACCGCCACGCCCATGGCTGATCCGGGCGAGACGGTATCGGTGACATTTACGGTCCCGGAAGAACCGGGCGCATACGGGTATCTCTGCACCTTTCCCGGTCATTACGTTTCAATGTACGGCACCATGCACGTGCGGACCGACCCCTCGACCTAACAGTCCCTCAGAGGACGGTCACTCACTCTCTTTCCACAACAGATGTACATCGCTATGCAACATGTAAAGTTATTATTTCTCGCTGTTCTCACCCTGGGTCTTGTGGGATGTGGAAGCGGTTCGTCTTCCTCCAACTCGAACGATGGAGCGCCTGCGTCCTACGTCCCGCCTGGAGAGAAGGACGACTACTATCTCTTTTATTCCGGCGGCCACTCCGGGCAGGTCTTCGTGGCTGGCATGCCGTCGCTTCGTGAGATCCAGACCGTTCCGGTGTTCACGCCCTCGCCGGGGCACGGCTACGGCTTCAGTAAGAAGTCAAAGGAAATGATGGGCGAGTACCGGTGGGGCGACGTGCACCACCCCGGCCTCTCGAAGACCGACGGCACGTACGACGGCCGCTGGCTCTTCGTGAACGACAACGCCAACAACCGGGTGGCCCGCATTAGCCTTCGCGATTTCCGGACGAAGCAGATCCTGGGTCCCATTCCAAACTCCATGGGGAACCACGGGTCCTCGTTCGTGACGCCCAACACCGAATATCTGCTTGTGGCGACTCGCTTCTCCGTTCCACTGCCGAAGGGAAGTCACGCCCCGGTGGAGACGTACCAGGAGAACTTCAACGGCATCGTGAGCGGTGTGGACATTGACCAGGAGACCGGGGAAATGAGCGTAGGGTGGCAGGTGAAGACGCCACCGTTCAACTGGGACCTTGGCTCCACTGGTAAGGGCCCAAGCGACGGATGGGCGTTCTGGACCTCCTACAACACGGAGATGGCCCACGACTCTTTGGAGATCAATGCCAGCCAGCGTGACCGCGACTTCGCCGCGTTCGTGAACTGGGAGCGCGCCGAGGAGGTCGTGCAGAACCAGGACGTGAACACCCGCAACGGCGTCCCGCTCATCGACCCTGCGGAGCACGAGGGCGTCATGTACTTCGTCCCGGTGAGCAAGTCGCCTCACGGCATCGACGCGTCCCCGTCGGGCCGCTGGATCGTGGCGTCGGGTAAGCTGCAGCCGACGACCACCGTGTTCGACTTTGAGCAGGTGAAGACGGCCATTGAGAATGAAGACTTCCAGGGCGAATTCCGTGGCGTGCCCGTGCTGAACTACGACAGCATCGTCGAAGGGGAGGTGCCGGTCGGGCAGGGACCGCTCCACACCCAGTATGACGGAGAGGGCAACGCGTATACCTCGCTCTTCATCGAGTCGGCTGTGGCGAAGTGGTCGCTGCCGCCGTGGGACGAGGAGACGAAGCAGGACATGAGCCAGGCCGTGACGGACAAGATCAACGTCCACTACAACATCGGCCACCTCGTGATCCCGGGCAGTGATACGAAGGAGCCGTACGGCGATTGGCTCGTGGCGATGAATAAGCTCAAGAAGGATCGTGGCCTGTCGGTCGGGCCCGAAATGCCGGAGACGAGCCAGCTCATCGACATCTCGGGCGAAGAGATGGAGATGATCGAAGAGGACTACACGGCGCCCGAGCCGCACTTTGCGCAGGCCGTACCGGCGGACGTGATCGATCCGATCGAGGTCTATAAGCAGGAAAACAACGATCATCCCGAGGCGCGATGGGAGCCGGAAAACACGGGTGTGACGCGCAACGGCGATCAGGTGACCGTCCACATGATCTCGAAGCGCAGCCAGTACTACCCGGACAAGGTTGAAGTGGAGCAGGGCGATGAGGTCACGTTCCACCTGACGAACATCGAGCAGGTGTCGGACATGATTCATGGCTTCGGCATCGCTGAACACAACATGAACGGCGTGGTCGCTCCCGGCGAGACGAAGACGTTCACGATCACGGCCGATAAGGCAGGCGTTTATCCGTTCTACTGCACCAACTTCTGCTCGGCCCTTCACCAGGAGATGCAGGGATACCTGGAGGTCAAACCGCAGTAAGTGTGTAAGGATGGACGTGTGGATGTATGGAGGGGGCGGTGCCCTCCACATCCACGCCTCCATATGTCCAACCATTCACACCTTCAAGCATTATGCTCGACTTTCTCAACCGCATTCCGGATCTGCTTGACCGACGCGTGCCCGACAGCGGACGGCTTTTGCTCGTTGCGGGTGCCGTTATGCTTGCAGTTTCCATCTTTCTGCCGCTGTGGCAGATTCACCTCGTGGCGCCGCAGTATCAGGAAGGGCTTGATCTCTACATCCACAGCCACAAGCTGGAAGCAGGCAACGAAGGCCAGGATCTGACCGAGATCAACAATCTGAACCATTACATTGGGATGGCACCGATCGAGGAGGAAGACTTTGCGGAGATGACCTTTATCCCGTTTCTCCTCGGCGCCTTTTCACTGCTGGCCCTTCGGGCCGCGTTCTTTGGCACTGTGAAATCGGTGGTCGACACCCTGGTGCTGTTCGTGTACTTTGGGGCGTTTTCGATGTGGCGGTTCTATTACCAGCTGTACACCTATGCTCACAATCTAGACCCGAGGGCGCCGATGGACATCGAGCCATTCACGCCGATTCTGATCGGGTGGAAGAAAATCGCAAATTTCACGCAGTACAGCTTTCCGCGGGAGGGATCGGCCCTGCTGCTTCTGACTGTTCTGTGTTTTGCCGGAGCCATCTGGATGGCCGTCCGTCAAGACCACGCTGCCTACGAAGAAGAGTCGGAGCCCGAATCGGCCACGGCCTAAGAGACTGTTTTGGGTTTTGAGCGGGTTGAGAGTCGACGAGATATTTCGCAGGGAGTGGAGGGCCGTCCGTTGCTCAACAGGCGCCCCCGTTGGATCGCGACGATATGCAGTCGTTGGGCTCTGCCTGAACTGCCATCGTGTGAAATCAAAACAGTCTCTAAGCGCTCCCCACTGAACATGTCGTTGGACGTTTCCCGCTGAAACGTTCAACGCGCCAACACAAAACGATGAGACTCTTTCTGGCACTTACGTTCGGATTCCTCCTCGGGATCGGCCCCGTGCTTGCTCAACCGTCGCTGCAAGATCGAATCGACGCGGCGGCCCCCGGCGACACGATTATTGTGGATGGGGGCGTGCACACCGGTCCGTTCGCGATTGAGACGCCGCTCGTGCTTATGGGGCAAAACCGGCCGCACCTGCAGGGGCAGGACTCGACGCACGTGGTTACGATCACCGCGAGCGACGTGACGATTCAGGGCGTCCGGATCACCGATTCAGGCAAGCAGCTCGGCCAGGACCACGCGGGCATTATGGTGAAGGGACATCGGGCCACGATCCGCGACAATCATTTGGCGGACGTGCTCCACGGCATCTACGTGAAGGGAAAAGATCGTGCCGTGATTACCGAAAATCGGATCGAAGGGCCGCCGACCATTCCGCGACGGCTCACACCCGAGGAGGCCCGGTCGTATTCCGACTGTTCGGTCTCGCCAGAGGGAGGGACCTGCGAAGTCCCGCTCGCGTCCCCCCAGCGGGGCAACGGCATTCACCTGTGGAATTCTGTTCACAGCACCATTACGCACAACACGGTTCACCACACGCGCGACGGCACGTACTTCTCGCACTCCGACCACACCTACGCCGCGCACAACCGCATTCACGACGTCCGCTACGGGCTGCACTTCATGTACTCGGACGACAACGCGTTCGAGCACAATACCTTCGTCGACAACGCCTCGGGGTCGGCGCTCATGTACTCCGACGGCATTGACGTACGGCACAATGTCTTCCGTAACAACCGCTCGCAGCGCGGCTACGGACTTCTGTTGCAGACGATGACGAACGGGCGCTTCGTGGACAACCGCCTGGTTCAAAACGGTACGGGCATTTATCTCGAAAACAGCACGCGCAATGTCTTTCGGAAAAACGTGGTGGCCGCAAATTATCGCGGCCTGCGAATGACAGGGAGCTCGATGGAAAACCGATTCGGGCGGAATCTCATTCGCGGCAATCTGCACACGGCCGCCGTAGCCGGCATGAGTGAAACGAACGAGTGGGAGATTGATAATGTCGGCAACTATTGGGGTCCTCGCGGCCTGCTGGACTTGAATTCCGACGGGATCAGCGAAGTCCCCTATCGTACGGTGGATCTGCTTGGGGGACGGCGCGAGGAGTTTGCCTACGTCGACCTGCTGGCCGGGAGTCCCGGCCTCACGTTGCTGGAGGAGGCCCTGCGCCGCGTTTCGTCGCTCGACATTCCCAGTATTGTCGACGAACGTCCCCTCGTGCGACCGCCGGTTCGTCTGTCGGGGGCAGCAGAAAGCACGCGCGCCGTCGGGCTCGCGTTCGTACTCGCAGTCGGCCTCATTGTATTGTGGAGGTATAGCGTTATTCAGCATCGTTAGGGGGAATCAGGCTTAGAGTACAGAATCGGGACCGGCGTCCGATGTCGTTGTCATCAACTCGTTCGAATAACGCTATATCATCATGATTGAGGGCACGAATTTGCACAAGTCCTTTGGCGAGCACACCGTCCTGCACGACGCATCGTTTTCGGTCGAGGGAGGGACGATTGCCGCTCTCATCGGCTCGAATGGGTCAGGCAAGACGACGACGCTGCACGTCCTGGCGGGGCTAGTGACGCCGGATGCCGGGAGCGCGTCGGTGAATGGCGTCGACGTGACGACGGCCCCCACGGCTGCGCAGGAGCATCTTGCATTTTTGCCGCAGGACGTCCGCTTTCACGACGCACTCACGCCGCGACAGGTGCTTCGCTTTTACGCTGGCCTCCGCTCTGGACAGGACGAGCCCAGCTCGTCAGGCAGAGGGGCCCCCTCCAGACGAAGCGCCGAGCGCCTCGAGGCATTGTTGGAGCAGGTGGCCCTTACCGACGCGGCCGACAAGCCGACGGGCGACCTGTCCGGCGGCATGCGACAACGGTTGGGGATTGCCGTGATGGAGTTGGCCGACGCCCCGGTGTTGCTGCTCGACGAACCGGCCCTGAGTCTCGACCCCGAGTGGCGGACCTTCCTCATGAGCCGCCTCCGCGCCCACGCCGACGACGGGGCCGCGGTGCTCTTGGCCACTCACCTGCTTGACGTGTGGACGCCCCTCGTGGATCGCGTGCTCCGCTGCGAGAATGGGCAAATCCGAGAAGAGACCGCCCCGTCTTCTGTTCCCGAAGACGTACCAACAGCGTCTCCCTCGTGAGCAGTATTGCGTAGTGCGTATTGCGTATCGGTCAGGTCGAAGGCCACGAAATACGCAATACGAAATACGCAATACGAAATACAAACCGATCTTCGATTCTCGATTCCTGAAGTCGTAATGCCTCGATCCCAACTGCCAGCCTCAGTCTACCGGTCGGTTCTTCGCCGCGAGGTCACAACCACGTTCCACAACCGGTTCGTGCAGATTTTTGCTGTTATCGTGATTGGGGGCAGCATTGCCGTGGGGGCCCTCAGTGGGCGGCCGTCTGCTCTTCCGTTCGGTCTCCTGCTCCTGTTCCTCTACGTGGTGCCCCTCTTCGGTCTGCTCATTGGCGTCAGCTCAGCCCACGAGGAGCGCGACGAACGAGCGTTTCTCTGGAGCCAGCCGGTGCCGCGATCGGTCTACGTGCTGGGCAAAACGGCAACGCTGGTAGGGGCACTGGTCCTCGTGTTGCTCGCGGCCCTCGGGGCAGCGGCAGTGGAAGGGGCGCCCCTCGGGGCCTTAGCGTTGCTGTGGGGACTTGGGGGGGCGCTCGTGCTGGTGAGCGTAAGTGCGGGCCTGACGGTGGGGCAGTATACGACCGGACGGGCCCGCGGACTCATGATGGCCCTTACGATTTGGTTTGGGGCGTTTGCCCTCTATGACGCCGTGGCCCTGGTCCTCTCTGGGGTCGATGCTGTACAAAACCTTCCGGCCTTCTGGGTCGGCCTTCTGCTGCTGAATCCGGTTGATGCGGTGCGCCTTACCGGCCTCTTTGGGCTCGAAAATGTGCCGTTCTCGGCGCCGGGCGAGGCGGCCTGGATGGCCGACCTGCTGGCGTGGCTTCCGGCGTGGACGGCGGTGCTTACGATCGCCTGGACGGGGGGGCTGCTCCTGCTCGCATGCCGCCGCCTCCGGCGGATGGATCTATAATTTCAGCAGGGCGAACGTCTACGGGGGCATGACATCGTTCACAAGTCACAAGACCCTATACGTATGGCTCATGACCCACGATTTCTCCATTTTGGTTTTCCAGCACGCTTGGATCGGCCCCCGTCAACGGGAAGCGTCAGTCTTCATGACTGAGCTGCCGCAGTCCCTGCACGTCCGTGAGGGCGATTTTCGACGACTCACTTCGGATGAGGTCCTTCTCTTCGAGTGACCGCAGCGCTCGGGAAAGCGTTTCGGGGACTGTTCCCAGTTCGGCGGCCAGCACGGACTTCGGAATGTCGAGGTTGAGGGTAGGCGGCGTGTCGGGATCGTCGGGGACCGTGGGCACCTGCTCTACAAGATGACGCGCCAAGCGCTCCTGTACGTCCTGCAGCGACACGGCGTCGAGCTGGCGCACAGCCTTGCGCAGGCGCTTGGCCATCTGGGCGAGCATGTGCAGCGCCGTGCGCGAGTTCGACTCGATAAACGACAGGAAGGCGTCGGCAGGAAAGAACAGGAGGGTACTGTCGGTCAGCGTTTCGGCCGTGGCCGGATAGGTGGGGTTCGGCTGCTGCTCAAACAGGGGCACCTCGGCAAACGACTCCCCGGGTCGCATGACATGCAGCACCAACATCCGTCCCTCCGGGCTGAGCCGATAGATGTGGACGGTACCGTCCAACACCAAATAAAATCCCTGATGCGGATCGCCATGCTGAAACACAATCGTGCCCGACGCTACCGTTTGCACGCACCCCAACTCGATGAGGGTTGCCCGATCCTCCGCAGAGACGCCCCCAAAGAAATCGTGGTCGGCCATCGCGGCCTCGATCTGGTCGCGGGAAAGGGCCATACGCGGAGAAGTAGACAAAAGAGTAAGCCCATTTCGTCCTCGATAGTATGAAATGTTGACCGCTTCCACAACCGTTTCTCCCAACTCGCATCCGGATCCTTCAGGATATGTCCGCCTCTGCCCCCAATGCCCTCGACGTTCGGCCCCTGGAACCACCGCGCAAGTCCACGACGGTGCTCGCCACGTTCGACCGGCTCGATCGGGGGGAGTCCTTCATTCTCGTAGACGACCAGGACCCGATGTCGATGCGCTCGTCCCTGGAGGAGAAGCATCCGGGAGAGGCCCAGTGGAGGTATCTCCGAGACGGGCCGTACGTGTGGCACGTCCGCATTCGTCGACGGGCTGCCGGCCAGTAGGACGCGAGGGAGTAGGCCGGGTCTTGGCCGGGGGCGGGGCGGGAGCCGTTACGGAGATCCGGGGCCGCGCTCCTCGGGCTCGACCGAGCTCTCAAGGCCAGTCATCTTCAAGCTCAAGCGCCAAAGGCGGGCGGCCGCCTTCTCGTCGTAGGCCTCCGGGGACGGATTGATCGCCTCCATTTCCTTGAAGTATTGTCCCGTCACCCCCTCCAACTCGCGGGAAGCGGCAAGATAGAGCACGCTTTCGGCGCCTTCCTCGGGCGTTTTGTAGAGCCAGGTGAAAAGCCGAGCCAGACGGGAGAGCCAATCCGAGCCTTGCCACAGATTGGTGGCCACCACTCCCGGATGCACACAGTTGGCCGTGACTCCAGTGTCGCGCAGGCGCCGGGCCAGCTCGTGCGTAAACAGGATGTTGGCGAGCTTCGACTGGCCGTAGGCCTGCACCATCCCGTAGCTGTTTTCCGCATTCAGGTCGTCGAAGTCGATGCTGGTGCCCCGATGGGCTTCGGAGCTCACCGTGACGACACGGGCCTCGCCGACTCGGCCGGCCGCTTCCTTGAGCAGCGGCAACACAAGATGGGTGAGCAAAAACGGCGCGAGGTGGTTCACCGCAAAGGTCGTCTCGATGTCGTCGGGCGTCTCTTCACGAGAGCCGAGCAACACTCCAGCATTGTTGATGAGGACGTCGACACGATCATAGTCCGCCCGCAGCGATTCCCCGAGGCGATACACCTCGTCCTGCACGCCGAGGTTGGCGATGCGCAGGTCGGTCGCGTTCGCCTGGCTGGGCTGTGCGTTTTGGGCCACGGCCTGAATTTCGGCCTGAGCGTCGCGGCCGCGCTCTTCATTGCGGCAGACCATGACCACGTGTGCGCCGAGCCGCACAAGTCCCTTGGCGGTCTCTTTGCCGATGCCGGAATTGGCACCGGTCACGACGCAAACGGTGTCGTGCAGATCCTTCAGGTCCAGTTGAGCCACCATAGACGCCGGAGGTCAGTGAAAAGGCGCGGCCAACCGCGGCCGCCCGAACGGGCAGACGACTGTCGACGTTACACCTTCAAGGTAAGTGCGCTCCGAAAGGCCTCGACGTTTTCGGCGACGGATTGGTCCCCTCCGTAGATGGCACTGCCGGCCACCAGCACGTCGGCGCCCGCCCGCAGGAGGTCCATGGCGTTGCCGGGGTGGACCCCTCCATCCACCTGGAGGTGGGCATTGGAGCCGAGGGCGTTGAGTTGTCGGCGCAGGTGTTGGATTTTGCCCTTGGACTGCGGAATAAACGACTGCCCGCCGAAGCCGGGATTTACGGACATGACGAGCACAAGATCAGCCAGGGGGAGAATGCTTTCGAGGTGGCCGGGCGGCGTGGCGGGATTGAGGGCGACCCCAAACTCGCACCCAGCGTCCCAAACCTGCTGGGCAACGCGATGGAGGTGTGGGCACGTTTCTACGTGCACGGTGAGAAGGTCGGCCCCCGCCTCCGCGAAGGCGTCCACGTAGTCCTGTGGCTCCTCGATCATGAGATGCACGTCGACCCGGGCATCGTGCTCTCGAGCGACCGGTGCGAGGGCGCGAACCACGTCGGGGCCGAACGTGATGTTGGGGACGAAGTGGCCGTCCATCACGTCGAGGTGAAGCCATTCGGGGCCGGCCTCTAGGGCTTCGCGGGCACAAGCGGCGTACCGGCCGGGATCGGCGGCGAGGATAGACGGAGCGAGGATGGGCATGGTTGAGGGCACGGGCATGAGACCGAAGGGGGCGGCGACGGAAGGTGCGTAGATTCAAGGTAACAGACGACTGGGATGAACCAAAAGGCCCCAGTCAATATTTCGGTGAAAGGCTGGAAGCGCCGAACGACCGCGTTGGCAGAGGAGGCTTCTTGCCCAAACTTCTCGCATGATTTTGGTATGCAAGTTCTCCATCGGCCGACAGCCCAGTAGCCCTTCGGGAATATTCTCTCATGAACTGGTTCGCTTCTCTCTTTTCGTTTGGACAAACGAGCGAAGCCGTCTCGTCTAGTGCGGAGCCTCCAAGGACAGATCGTATACGGTCGAGGGAAGGGGCGAGGACCTCGTTGGGAGAGCTGTCGTGGGAGGCAGTGTGGCAGCTGTTTCTTGCACCGGCCTCGTACGAAGAAAAGGATCGATTCCGAGAGGGCCTCCTCGACGTTGCGTGTTTGGGATTGCGCTGGGGAGGAATCGTTGGAGTGGGGGGCGTTCTTGCTTACGGAGTCGTGAACCTTTTCGTCTTACGGTATACAGTTTCTTGGTCCTACGGTGCCCTTGGCGTTAGTGGGAGCGATATGTTCATTCCTACCCTGCTCCTCGTTGCTGCTGCCTACGGAGGATTGATTGTCCTTGCGATCCGTCGGTGTACGCTTCCCACTGCCCGCCTGGCCATGGGGAGCGTCGTGCTACTCAGCGTAGGCCTCGTGGCATACGACGGCGCCCGCACAGGAGGGCGAATTACCGACTACGTCGGGTTGATCTACCTTATTGGGGTGGCGGCGGTCCCCTATCGACCGTGGCAGGTGCTGGGGCTCGGCCTCGGCCTGTCGGTCGTGATCGGCGGGATCGGAATTCCAAATCCCGTGGTCGGCACCATCGGCAATGGGCTTTCCGCCATCTACTCCCAACTCACGTTCGTCGGAATTACAGCGGTGCTCCTCACCGGGATAAGTGCAGTTCTGTATCTCCGTCACTGGGAGCGGATTCGTTCCCAGGAAGCGCTGGCAGAGAGTCGGCAGCGCTTTCGAGGCGTATTTGAGGAGGCCGGGCTCGGCATTGCGCTCACGACGGAAACCGGAACGGTGATTGAGGCGAATCCAGCCCTCGAATCGATGTTTGGGGTAGAGGATGGGGGGCTCGATGGATGCCACTACGCCGAGCTTTCGCATCCGGACGACCTGGAACAGGAACGCGCTCTGTACAAAGCGCTCCGTCGGGGCGAAACCGACCAGTATCAGCTCGAAAAGCGCTATATCCGCGATGACGACTCCGTCTTTTGGGCGCATCTGACCGTGTCCCTCCGACGGGGCCCGAACGGGCCGCAGATTATCGGCCTTATCAAAGATATTGACGCCGAGAAAAAGCGGAAGGAACGACTCCGACTCTTCCGGAAGGCGCTGGAGCAGGCTCACGAGGCCGTGGTCATTTCAGAGCACGAAGCTACTGCGGGCGTCGGGGCGCCTATTCTTTATGCCAATCCGGCGTTTACGGACATGACCGGATATGAGCCCGAAGAGGTCATTGGGGAATCGCCTCACCTTCTTCGGGGGCCGGATACGGAGCCCTGGGTACTCCAGCAGCTGCGGCGTCGAATAAGGCAGGGACGGAATTTTGAAGGAGAGGCCATCAACTACCGAAAAGACGGCACTCCGTTCGTCAACCGATGGAGCTCGGCGCCGGTGCGAGATGAGAACGGCGACATCACGCACTGGGTGTCCGTTCAACGAGACGTGACCAGCAAGCGACGGATGGACCATCGGCTCCTCGAAGTGCAGGATGAGGAGCGCCGTCGCATCGACGAGGAGATTCATTCGGAAATGGGCGGACTCCTGGCCACCCTGCAATTCGCGGTGAGCCGTGCTCGCATGGCGACCAGTGGATCCCCTGCTGAACCGCTCGACCGTATCGTGGAACTGGTGGACGATCTTTCAAACATTACCCGGAGCATTTCCCGGCGTCTCTACCCCGGGGAGCTCGACGATCATGGGCTGATGGGGGCATTGTCGTCACTGGTGCGCCTTCTGGACGAGCAATACGGTCTCACCGTAGAGATGGAGAGTGCCCTCGATGCGGACGAACGCTTTCCATCCCTCGTTGAAGTCACTGCGTATCGGGTGGTGCACGAGGCTTTGATCAATGTTGTGCAACATGCCCAGACCGACACGGCGTACGTCCACCTTTGTGCACATGCGCAAGAGCTTCATCTCCGCATCATCGACAACGGGCAGGGATTCAATCCGGGCCGGCAGAGAGAAGCCACGTATGGACTGGCGGGAATGCGCGAACGAGTGGGGCGGCTCAACGGCGAACTGGAGATTGATGCCGAGCCTGGAGAAGGAACCCAAATCGCAGTCACTCTTCCTCTCACGGTCCTTCCCGACACGTGAGGTGGTCTCCGCGTTCGGTCCGACACGCTTCCAGCAGCGGGAATAACCATCCTCGGCATCTGGTATAAGTTTTATCGTCTCGTTCTGTCTTCAGCGCCCAGCGAACATGTGGTTTCGGGACGCGTGTCGGTAATTGGGGCATCCTTACTTCGTGTTTTCGTCCAATTGTGCAGCCACCACATTCTGGGACGGGACGTTAGAATTGTCGAGTATGTGTGTCTACAGTATGCGTCTTCTCCGGTGCGTCCATCTGTGCCGAGTTGTGTGAGACGGATTTCTTGTCTCAATGCTGCATGGATGGGAGCTTCCATCGAGCGAAAGGGCCGCACCAGACACGAAACCGGAGCCTTTTTTCGGAACGAGGACGCCCATTGAGAAGTGTCGTTGAGACGCTGATCCCGGGGTCGGTGGTTTCCAACATTCTGATCCCGAGCACTTCTCCTCCGTTGCTCACGGTTTTTTTGCTCCAATGCCTCGGTCCCCACATGTCTTCGGACGATTCTCTTTCTCCTCCGAAACCGCTGCCCTGGTCCGATCACGCCCTGGAGCATCTGTGCGAGACGCTCCAAGCCACCGCTCAGAGCTACGGGTTTTCGCCGCGCCGCACTGATCGGTACGAGGCCTGGATTCTGGCCTTCTTGTCCTGGAGTGGCGAACGGGTCTCCTCCGACGCCGCTGCGCCCACTGTCGATCCGAGCGACATTGGGGCATTTCGGAACGCCCTTCGCACTCGGACCGACACCACGACGGGAGAGATCTACGAGGCCATGGATGCCCTTTCGTTTTTGTTTGGGGCCGTCGCTCGGGCAGACGAGTCGCTCACGATCCTGCCCGACGGTGTTGCCTTCGAGCCCGAAGAGCCGTCGCGGACGTCCCACAAGGCCGACGCGTCGTCCGACGGCCTTCGCACCCTTCAGGTCGGATGGCATCAAGAGTCGACCGCCGCTGTTTCAGAAGCAACGTCCGATTCGGCGCCCCGCCCGTTGGAAACGCCACCAGACAACCGTGCGGCCGATTCCCGGGCCGACGATCAAGCGTCGTCTTCCTCCGCGTCTACCGCCGAGACGTATCTGCAGGAATACCAGATGCAACTTGAGGCCCTTCACGTGTCCGATTCGGACGCCGATGCAGATGCGGACTCGGAATCTCGACGTGAAGAGGGAGCGTCATAGACGCATTCTGAGATGAATCTCACGCCACCGCCACGGATTGCTACGGAGTCGAGGCCGACCGCTTTCCCTATCAAGCGACATCCCTTTACTTGGAGAGTCCATTGAGGACCGGTCCCTGCCGATCGATTGTACGCTCGTTCCGGACTCCGATTTCCCTACCGAGTATGTGTGGCACTGAGCGTGGAGGGCAGGTTCTCATGGGCGGACGGGGGCGAGACGGATCGTTCCAACGCGCTCCTGCATCGCGATACGGTGTCCTTTTTTCTTTCGCGGATCGGAAGACGCACAAATGATTCCAGGCCCGTCCCGCATTGTACTTGTCTTGCTCTTTAGCCTGGCCATCACGGGCCTTCTGGGATGTGCGGGGGCGCCCGAGACGACCACGCCGGTGGAGGCCCCTGCAGACTTTTCGAGGTCCGGAGCCCAGAGCGTGCCGGATCGGTGGTGGACGACCTTCGAGAATGAGTCGCTCAACGCTCTGGTCGACAGTGCCACGGCGTCAAACTTTTCCTTGCGTACCGCGTGGGAGCGGGTGCAGGCGGCCCGGGCGGTGGTCGACCGCGAGTCGGGCGCCCTGTTTCCGGACCTGCAGGCTCAGGGACAGGTGCAGGCAACCCGGTCGGAGTCCGACATCGAAGACGGAGAGGAGTTTAGCGCCGGCCTCAGTTCGGCGTACGAATTGGACCTGTGGGGGCGCATTCGGTCGCGGGTACAGGCAGAGCAGCTGCGGGCCCAGGCCACGGCGGCAGATTATCAGGCCGCGGCCCTGTCGCTCTCCGCCGAGGTGGTCCAGACCTGGGTGCAGCTTGCGGAGGCACGGAGCCAGCGTCGGCTTGTGCAACAGCAGATCGAGACGAACACGACGGTTCTCAATCTGCTGGAGAACCGTTTCGAGACCGGGCAGATTCGGAGCGTCGATGTCCTACGCCAGCGCCAGTTGCTCGAGTCGACGCGCGAGCAGCGAGCGGTCGTCGAGTCGCGAGCGGAGGTGTTGGAGCACCGGCTGGCCGTACTGCTAGGACGTTCTCCGCAGGAGGGAGTGGAAGCAGTGCCCGACAGTTTGCCTTCTCTGCCTCCCCTTCCGGAAACGGGCGTGCCGACCGATCTAGTACGCCGACGTCCAGACGTGCGAAGTGCCTTCCGGCGCGTGCAGGCTGCGGACCGGGATCTTGCGGCCGCCATCAGCGACCAGTATCCGCGACTCACCCTTTCGGCCTCGGCCTCCACTGCCGCCGAAAGTGCACAGGACCTGTTTCAGACGTGGGCATACTCGTTCGCGGGCAACCTGCTTGCCCCGATCTTTCGGGGAGGAGAGCTGCGAGCGGAGGTGGACCGCACGACCGCAGTGAAGCAGCAGCGGCTCTATGAGTACGGACAGACGATCCTCACGGCGTTTCGAGAGGTGGAAGACGCCCTTATCCAAGAGCAAAAACAGCGGGAGCAGATCCGACGCATCGAGCAGCAGATCCAGCTGGCCCAGCAGTCCTACGAGCAGCTTCGGGTTCAGTACCTCAATGGCACTGGCGACTACCTTGATGTGCTTACGGCCCTCGACGAGGTGCAGCAGTTGCGCCGGGACCGCCTGTCCGCTCGGCTGACGCTCGTGCAGGATCGTATTGCGCTCTATCGGGCGCTGGCAGGGGGATTCGACACGGAGCGTGAGTAAATCCCTGAATGGACCTTGGACTCATGACGAGCCAATTTCCCTCAGTCCGAAAGCAAGCGCCTTCGACACGCAACGTTTAACGTTTGTACGTTGCAAGATAACCGGAGTCGCAGGCATGGCATTGGCTCCTGGCGTCAACACTCTGAGCGAGAAATAGACCAACGCTTTCACGGCATGAACTGGAAACGGACCCTTCTCCTCTGCCTCGGGATTCTGGGGGTGGGGGGCATCATTACGACACTGATCTTTGTTACCGAGCCCGCCGCGCAGCGTACGGGAGCGACACGGGAGACCGCTATGCTTGTGGATGTAACGACGGTGGAGCGCGATACGGTGCGGCCAACGGTAGAAGCAATGGGCACGGTGCGCCCGGCCCAGGACGTCGTGATGAGACCGCAAGTAGGAGGCAAGATTATTCGCCGATCGCCCTCCTTCACGCCCGGCGGCTACGTGGAAGAAGGGGATACCCTGCTTCAGATTGACCCATCGGACTATCGGAATACCCTTCAGCAGCGGCGGAGCGACCTGCGCCAGGCGGAGGCGGACCTCACCCTGGAGATGGGACGCCAGGACGTGGCCCAGCAGGACTACCAGCAGCTGGGCGACACGCTGAGTGGAGCGAACAAGGATCTCGTCCTCCGACGGCCTCAGCTCAACTCGGCGCGCTCGCAGGTGGAGTCGGCCGAGGCCGCCGTGCAGCAGGCCCGACTGAACCTCCAGCGCACGACCATAACCGCCCCGTTCGACGCCCACATCGTGAGCCGCAATGTGAACGTGGGCTCGCAGGTGGGGCCGGGCGACGAGCTGGGGCGCCTCGTGGGACTGGACACCTATTGGGTGGAGGCGACCGTGCCGGTATCGAAGCTCCGCTGGCTCACGGTGCCGGGCGATGGGGAGTCGGGATCGCCCGTTCGCATCCGCAACCGCACGGCGTGGGAGGAAGGGGCCGTTCGCACGGGCGAAATGTTTCGGGTCGTGGGGGCGCTCGAAGATCAGACGCGTATGGCGCGGGTCCTGGTGGAGGTGCCGGACCCGCACGCCTACGAGTCAGAGAATGCTGACGGGCCGCGTCTCATGATCGGGTCGTACGTGGAGACGCAGATGCAGGCCGAGACGTTGGAGAATGTGGTGCGTCTAAACCGCGATTACGTGCGCGAAAACGAAACGGTGTGGGTCATGGAGGACAACGCCCTTCAGATCCGAGACGTGCGTATTGTCTTCCGCGACGCACAGTATGCCTATATCGAAAGCGGCCTCAACGACCAGGATCAGGTCGTGACCACCAACCTGAGCACGGTGCGCGACGGCGCCCCGCTCCGCCTGGAGGGCTCCGAGGAGCAGCCGGTGCCCGAGCCCGCTCAGTAGTAAAGCCGTCCCGGCGGGACGGCTCGACTCATGCTTTCCTTTGCGAGATCCTCCCAGTCCCATGAGTAGTGCTCCCAGCGACACGTCCGACGCGGACCGCGAGTGGAGCGGTCCTATCGCCTACATGGCGCAGAACTCCATCGCCGCTAATCTGCTGATGGTGATCCTGCTTGCCGGCGGTCTCTTCACGGCGTACACCATGCAGAAGGAGGTTTTTCCGCAGTACCAGCTGGACGTGGTGCAGGTGAGTGTGGTGTATCCGGGCGCAGCCCCGGCAGAGGTAGAGCAGGGCATCCTGCGGCCTGTAGAGGAGGCCATCCGGGGCGTAGAGGGCATCAAGGAAGTGACCTCCACCGCCGACGAGGGGCGCGGCGAGGTCTCGATCGAGCTGGTGGCCGGCACCGATCGCATGAAGGCCTTTCAGGACATCAACCAGGCCGTCAATCGGATCCGCACGTTTCCCGACGACATCGAGGAGCCGGAGGTGCAGCTTCAGTCGAACCAGCGGGAGGTGATGGCGATCGGGCTGTACGGCGATACCGACGTCTGGACGCTCCGCAAACAGGCGGAGAACGTGCGCGACCGTCTGCTGAGCAACGACGAAATCACGCAGGTCGAGATCGGGAACGTACCGGACTACATGACGCACGTCGAGATCCCGCGGAACCGGCTGCGGGAGTACGACCTTACGCTGGGCGAGGTGGCCAATCTCATCGCGCAGTCGAGCGAGGACATTCCGGCGGGGGCGGTGGAGACCAACGCGGGGGAGATTCTGCTTCGTATGAAGGAGCGGAAGCAGTGGGCCGACGAGTACGGCAATATCGAGTTGATTCCGTCCGAGACGGGGAGCAGCGTACGGCTTGCGGACCTTGCCACCATCACCGACGGCTTCGAGGAAACGGGCTTCCACGGAAAGTTCAACCGCCAGAACACCGTCGACCTTCAGATCTACCGGATTGGCGACCAGTCGCCCCTCGACATCGCGACCGCCGTCAAGAGCGTGTTGGAAGAAGCCGAGACGGCCTTTCCGCCCGGGGTGAAGTACCGCATCGATAGCAACGCGGCGGCCGATTATCAGCAGCGCCTATCTCTGCTGGTCGAGAATGGAATCATCGCCATCATCATCGTCCTCCTCATCCTGGCGCTTTTTCTGGAGTACCGGCTCGCGTTCTGGGTGATGATGGGCATGGCGATCTCGTTCATCGGGGCGTTCCTCTTTCTGCCGATGGCGGGCATCAGCATCAACATGATTTCGATGTTCGGCTTCCTGGTGGTGTTGGGCATCGTGGTGGATGATGCCATCGTCGTGGGGGAGAATGTCTACGAGTACCGGCAGCAGGGCATGGGGAAGCTGCAGGCCGCCATCCAGGGGGCGCGCGACATGGGCAAGCCGGTCACCTTCGCGATCATAACGAACATCATCGCGTTCCTGCCCCTGCTCTTCATCCCCGGCACCACCGGAAAGTACTGGTGGCCCCTCCCCGCCGTGGTCATCGTGGTGCTCGCCGTCTCGCTGCTGGAGGCCCTCTTCATCCTGCCGGCCCACCTGGCCCACACGTCGGAGGGAAATCGGTTCGTCATTACCGCAAAGATTGAGCGCTGGCAGCAGGCCTTTGCGCGCCGCTTTAATCACTTCGTGGACACGTACTACCGTCCGTTCCTGGAGCTCTGCCTCCAATTTCGCTACGTGACGATCAGCACGGCGGTAACCCTGTTGCTGGTGGTGGCCGGGTACGGCTACAGCGGCCACATGGGGATGATTCTGATGCCGGAGGTAGCTGCCGACGAGATTGAGACTGGAGTGTCGTTGCCTGTGGGCACCACGCCCGACCAGGCCGGGGCAGTGGCCCGAGACATCGCCGACGCGACCCACAAAATGTTCGAGGAGAACAACCTCGACCGCGTAGCCGAGGGCATCAAGGCCAACGTGCGGGGCCAAAGCTTCATCGACGTGGAGATTGTGATGAAGCCGCCCACCGAGCGCGACATGACCGCGCAGGAGGTCATCGAGATCTGGCGCGACAACATCGGCGACATTAAAGGCGTGGATCAAATGACGTTCGAGGCCGAGCGGGGCCCCGCCGGGTACCTGCCCGACATCAGCGTTGACCTCAGCCACTCGAACATCGACGTGCTGGAGGAGGCGAGCGAGATGTTCGTACAGCGAATGGAGTCGTACGCAGCTACTCGCGACGTGAATGACAACTACAACCGCGGCAAGACGCAATTCGACTTCACGTTGCTGCCGGAGGGACGCCGACTCGGCCTCACGCCCGAGATGGTGGGCCAGCAGGTGCGCAACGCATTCTACGGCGCCCTCGCCATGCGACAGCTGCGGGGCACGAACGAGATCGAGGTACGCGTGAAACTGCCCTATCCCCAGCGCAAGGACCTGTATCACCTGCAGGACTTCGTCATCCAGGCGCCGAACGGTACGGAGGTGCCGCTGATGGACGTGGTGGAAGTAGAGGAAGGGGAGGCCTTCACCACCATTAACCGGCGGGACGGGCGACGCGTCGTGTCGGTGAGCATGGACGCCCAGCCCTCGAACGCTGTCGGGCGCGTGCTGGAGTCCATTCAACAGGAGGAATTGCCGAAGCTGCAAGACCGCTTTCCGGGGCTCACGTGGAGCTTCGAGGGGAGCCAGGCCGAGATGCGGGAATCGACACAGGCCCTCTGGGGAGGATTTGCCCTCGCGATGTTCGTCATTTACGCCTTGTTGGCCATTGCCTTCAGTAGCTATCTGCAGCCGATCATCGTGATGGGCGCCATTCCGTTCGGCATTGTGGGGGCCGTCATTGGCCACATCGTGCTGGGCTATGACCTGTCGCTCGTCAGCCTGATGGGCGTGATTGCCCTCTCCGGCGTGGTTCTCAACGACTCGCTCATCATGATTGACTACGCCAACAAGAAACGGGACGACCATTCTGTCTTCGACGCCATCCACGAAGCAGGATTGCGGCGCTTCCGGCCCATCATTCTCACCACTCTCACGACGTTCGGTGGCCTGACGCCGATTATCTTCGAAACGTCGAACCAGGCCACGCAGCTCATCCCGATGGCTATCTCGCTCGGGTTTGGGATCGTCTTTGCCACCTCCATCATCCTGGTGCTCGTGCCCTGTCTCTACCTGATTCTGGAGGATCTGGTATCGGCAGTGCGAAGCGGATGACGGGGACGTACGTCGGGGCGGTCATATTTTGAAGGAGAATTGATTCTGCCTCCGGGCCCTCATCCGTAGGTTGGGCGTCGCTGTGAAGAGAGGCTATAGCAAAGCGTCCCCTTTATGCCCGAAATCGACGCCGTACAGCTCAACTTCAGTGCCCAGAACCTCCTGCTGCTCAACGTCAGCCTGGGGTTCATCATGTTCGGCGTCGCGCTGAATTTGACGACGGAGGACTTTGCGCGGCTCGTCCGTAACCCTAAACCCGCGCTGGTGGGGGTGGCCTCCCAGTTTTTGCTCCTTCCGGTCCTCACGTTTGGGCTGGTGTGGGTCCTGCGTCCTACCCCGAGCATTGCCCTGGGCATGATCCTGGTTGCCGCCTGTCCGGGGGGTAACATCTCCAACTTCATGTCCATGAACGCGCAGGGCAACACCGCCCTCTCCGTTACGCTCACGGCCGTCTCTACGGTGCTCGCCATCGTTTTGACTCCGATCAACCTGTCGTTCTGGGGCGGGCTCTACCCCCCGGCGGCGTCGATTCTCACGACGGTCGACGTGTCGTTCTGGCGTGTCTTCAAGACGGTGACGCTCATTCTAGGCTTCCCGATCGTGCTGGGCATGTCCGTCCGCCACGTTGCCGAAGATCTGGCGAAGCGCCTCTGCCAGGGAATGCAGGCGCTCTCCATCGCGATTTTCGTCATTATCGTGATTTTTGCGCTCCGGGCCAACTTTGACTATCTCATCGGGTATCTCGGGGTCGTCTTCGACCTGGTGCTGCTCCACAATGCACTGGCCCTGGCCGCTGGGTACCAGCTGGCGTACTGGGCCCATCTGCCGGTCCCGGACCGGCAGACCCTCGCGCTGGAAACGGGCATCCAAAACTCAGGGCTCGGGCTGATCCTCATCTTCAATTTCTTCGACGGGCTCGGAGGGATGGCGGTGGTGGCCGGCTGGTGGGGCGTATGGCACATTCTGTCTGGACTCGGGCTCTCGTTCTATTGGCGCTCGCAAAAATCCCCCTTCTTTGCGCCACAATGGACGTGAGCCCATCACCTGCTCGTTCGTCCTCGTTCTTGTATCGCAGAGCAACAGTCCATCGTGAAATCCCTCGTGTATCGCATCATTGGGCACCTGGTCCGCTGGACGAGCTGGTGGACCTTTAGTCGAGTAGAGGTTCGGGGAATGGACCGCGTGCCGTGGAAGCAGCCCTGTGTTGTGTCGCCCAATCATCAGAATGCCTTTCTCGATGCACTGCTGGTGGGGGCGTTTGCGCCGGTGAAGATGACCTATCTGACCCGGGCGAGCGTGTTTGGGTCGGTGTTTGATTGGCTCTTCGACGCTTTGCAGATGGTGCCCATCTACCGACGGCGGGACGGCTTTGGGAAATTGTCTCGCAATGAACAGATCTTTGCCGAGCAGCGCGAGAAGCTTCGCGCTGGGGAGTCCCTGCTGATGTTCTCAGAGGCCGAGCACGCTCTTACCTATCACCTGCGCCCCCTGAGCAAGGGCAGCTCCCGCTTCGCGCTGGAAACGCAGGAGGCCATCGAGCGAGACGTTCAGGTCGTCCCCGTAGGCATCAACTATTACCACCACGAGCAGCTGGGCTTCAAGGTGTCCGTTGTGGTCGGCGACCCGCTTCCGGCGCGCGACTATGTGGAGGAATATCGGGCACACGAGGCCAAAGGCATCAACGCCCTGCGCACGGATCTCGCCGATGCGATGAAAGACTGTATGCTGATCCCCGAGAAGACAGACGATTACGAGACGCGGGTTGACCGCATCAATCGGAAAAACGAGGATCTACCGTTTCCTGAGATGAAGCAGGCCCTCCAGACGCCCGAAGAACTTGAGGAAAAAGGCCCGTACCGCTCGGGGATGGAGACGCTGGCGTGGGCGATCAGTCCCTTGAATATTGGGCCCCTGTGGCTTGAGCGATTTCTGATGCAGCGGATCGACGATCCTGTATTCGTGCTTTCCCTCAAGTTTGCCGTTGGGATGTTTGCGTGTCCCCTCTGGTGGCTGGGCCTCTTTGTAATGGGAACGGTCATTGCTGGTCCAGTGACGGGAGCAGGGGTTACAGGCTTGGCTGTGCTCACGATGGCGCTCCGGATTCTCCTTCTCCGGTACGCGAACCCGCCGCACGAACTCAACAAAGGGGAAACGCTTCGGTCGTGACTCCCGATCCGCTTCTTGCCTCCCATGCACTCTACAACGTCCTTTGGTTTTCCATCGTCACAGAAGTGATCGGCGCACCGATCCAATCATGCACGTTCCCCCATTGCGGTGGCTACGACGCTGCACGGTTGTGTACCAAGGTTCTCGGTCATCTTATCCCACAACCATGGAAACTCTGCCAAGTGCTTGTTAGGGACTAAACCTTACTTCACATTGATTTTATCGACCAAAGTTGGGAGGATACCTTCGATGATGACAAACCGGGCCTCCATGTCTCTTTAAAACCATCGTAATCGTACAGGGCTTACGAAAATTCTTAACAGAAGGTCATCCCGCACCCCGATGCGGGATCTCAAGCGGACTTTCAACTGATTTCCGGAGAGATTCCGGATCAGGCACACTAGTGTGCCAGTCCGGAATGACGTGCCGGTTTTGCGTAAGTCCTGTCGTACTTAGAACGGCTTGTGCTATAGTGTAAGATATGTGCGCTCCCGGAAAGTAAGATCCTGCCAAGAAAAACAGCAACCTCGTCGCTCCAGACTTGATCTGGAGCCCATCCATCCGATAGTCAAAGCCTGACCGTACTTTGGATAGGCTCCAAGTCGAGCTTGGAGCGACGGTGGTGTCCCTTTCTGGCGATTGAAGGCAGGTACACATATCATCGACATATAGCACAACGCATACTTAGATCTCTTTCTTCTCCGGTCTGCCGGCGCACCCGGTCGCTAAAGCCGATCGGCCAGTCCCCGACGTGCCCCCCAACGTCGGGGCCTCCGCTGTCTCTCCACCGGGCAATTGCACTGCCTCCCGTGGCGCCCACGATCACTTCTGCTGGTCCAACCACTCGGCAATGTCCGCCTCCGCTCCGGGAAAGCTCATTCTCTTCCCCTGTGGCACCGCGCAGTACCGGAATTCACCACCCGTCTTCATGTAGTGAACAGCGCACTTGATCGACCGCTGACGGTCCATCCTGGATTGATCCACCGTGGCGTCAACCATCAGCGTGCCATAGCTCGGGAGGTATCCGACGGCAATCTCCAGCTGCAGGCCGGGAGTCCTCTGCGCTCTTCCTTCGCCTCCTCGCCCTACCGAACCACCTTCAACTCCCCATCGAGCTCTGCTACGTACACCTTGATGCGACGAAGAAGCCCCTCTGCTCCTTCCCGACGTAGTCCCCATACCCGTCCCTCAGACCATTTACGTAATCGGACCTCTTCCCGGGAAAATTGCAGCTCCTTCTCTGCTCCCTCCAAAACGAGCTTTTCCCGGTACATCGACACGAACTCCTCCAGTGACTCTCCGTCTCGTTTGCCCCGACGGTAGGCATATTCAATAGAGGGACGAAATTCTTCAACCAGCCCCGAGGTGTCCTTCCGGGCCATCAAGTCCCGAAGCCGCATCGCGTAGTCTTTGAGCCGCGAGGTATCCGAAGGCGTCCCCTCGATCACCGGCGCCTCCTCAAACACCCGGCTGAAGTCCGGGCCCGCCTCGGTGTCGAACGTCGTGCTCACTGACAACCGATTGCGTGCGGTCCACTGTCGCATCGAATCTAGAGCCCCCCCGTCTCGCGCCGTAACCGCCGAACTGCTATCTGGGTTCTCCTTTAGCCACTGCTTCTCCCACTCAAGGTACCCCTTCCACTGCTTCCGGGCTCGCTCGCTCCAGGCCCGGTAGGCACTGTCGACCTCCACCTCGGTGATCTCCACGTCCGCAATCGGCTTGTCCTCACACTGCACCTCCGCACTCATATCAACGGTCCCAATGCGTAGACTCTTCCCTGAACGGGTCAGGAACGGCATCACCTCCACTGTGATCTCATTTCCTTTTCCGACCAGGGCTGTGTTGAGGTCCGCTGTCACGCTTTGATCGGCAGCCGTCCCCATAAACGGCAATTCCTCCACTGGGAATCCATTGCTCAAAATCCGAAAGTGACCCTCCAGCCTCTTTAGCCGCAATTCTACTTCGTAGTCGGGAGTCGGTCCACTGCATGAATGGATCGTATCTGTGCCGTCCTCCTCTTGCATTGCCGAGGGACCGCTCCTTTTCTCAGGCTCACATGCGCTCCACGCGATAACCAGGAGTACAAGAGCCCCTGCTGCAATCCCTTCACTTCCGGGGGAAAAACCAACGTCAATCATTCGCTCGGGCAGAGGATCAACTAGATTCGTTCACAGAAACGAGTGCTTCACCTAGGCCGGATTCTAAGTGACCTCAGCTGAGAACTTGTGGATTGGTGGGGTGCTCTTATCCAGATTGGATGGAAAGCCCGTCGCGAGGTGCACCTCGCGACAATTCCGTTCCACAAATCTTCTGGCATTAGAAGACTCCCCAGTTTTGAACCTGATCGCACTTAGTGTTCGAAGCTGATTTTTGCCCACGATAGCATTTGATCACTGGTTTGAGGATTCCCCCCCGGAATTTCCGGATTGGGATGAAACGGCCGAAGCGGATTAAACGAGACGAACCCTTCCACCGAAAACCCTCCGCTCTGCAGAATGGACTGCAGCCCCTCCGGGCCCGACCAGTGGGTCTTCGGCGCCACCTCCCGCTGGGCCGCTCTTCCCAGCCTGCGCCCCTCCTTCAGCCCCTCGTAGGAGCTTCTCATCTCCTCTCGGTAGGCGGGAGCCCACTCCTCTGGCTGCAACTGATTGGCCAGCTTCCGCCGATCCTGAGCCCGCTCCCTCTCCTCCTCCCTAAACCACCCGGTCGGCCACTGCCCGACGTGCACCCCCAACGTCGGGACCTCCGCCGTCTCCCCCGCACAGTACCGGAATTCGAAAGCGGCCCCGGACCGCCTTGCCCTCTAAACCTTGCCAACACATTACTCCTGACGCATACGGGGTCTTCTAAATGCCCCTCGATAATCCTTAAGCCGCTCGTCGTACTGATTGCTCGGACACTCTCTCCTAATAACGAACGACCTTAAACTCTCCATCAAGCTCGGCGACGTACATCGCTCCCAAACCACCTCCCGAAGCGTCCTGAAAAAGCCCCCGGTTTATTGCGCCCTCTCTCCACACCTGCCACAGCCGTCCGTCAACCCACTGCTGAAGTCGTAGGTCGGATCGCGTAAAGTCCAGTACTGCCCCCTCCACAACGACCGCCTGACGGTTGGCTTCTATAAACTCGGACCGGGTACGTCTCGCCCCAGTCCGATATCGCGCCTCGATAGCCGGCCGAAACTCCTTAAACAACGCCGAGGTGTCCTTCCGGGCCATCAGGTCTCGCAACTGCATCGCGTAGTCTTTGAGCCGCGAGGTATCCGAAGGTGTCCCCTCGATCACCGGCGCCTCCTCAAACACCCGGCTGAAGTCCGGGCCCGCCTCGGTGTCGAACGTCGTCGACACTTTCAGCGGATTGCGGGATGCCCATGCCCGGATTGAGTCCAGCGCTCCGGCCTCCAGCCTTAACTGGTATGTCCTCCACTGCTCTCGGGCGCGATCACTCCAGGCCTGATAGACACTGTCAACAACCGAAGCTTCAATCTGACTTCCAGGCACAACCTGCTTTTCGTTTGCCGACACTCTACCTTCCACATCTACAACTCCAACCTCCAGACTCGTCCCAACCTGTGCGGTCCAAGGCTCTATGCGCAGCGTGTACTGATTCCCCTTTCTAGTCAGAGCCGTATTGATAGATGGATCAACGTGATCGTAGCTAAAGCGTCCTTTCTTCAGCGAATAGGTCGGGTACCCGTTCAGTAACACCCATATGCTTCCCTCCAGCTTCTCCACATCAAGCTCTGCACGGTACGTAACAGGCGTTTGCAGATCACTTCCTGCGTGACTGGTTTTTGCGATTGGGTCTTTCCATCCAACCTTCTCTGAAGAAGAATCGGAGTCCGGCGAAGATTGACACCCTGCCAGTATGCATCCTAAATATAGAATTGCCGACAGAACGCTGTTGCACGCTTCTTGACCGAATCCAGCCCTGGAATAATACCATGAATCTGATAACATGAAGATGGCTAAGGCGACGTCTTGGAATATTCAAATTCAATGGCCTCTTTCGCAGTAAGCTCAGTGTCTTGAGGTCTCGCCGGATCCGGATCAAACGGCCGAAGCGGCCGGAAGTACACCGTCCCCGTCACCGAAAACGTCCCGCTCTGCAGAATGGGCGCCAGACCCTCCGGGCCGGCCCAGTGCGCCGTCGGGTCGACCGTTTCCCCGATCCGCTCGGCCCGCCGCCGGTTTTGCATCCGGCCCTTCGCCTTGTTTTTGCCCGTGATCCCGAGCGGCTCAAAGAGGTTCGTCTCTACCCATAGCTGCTTCTCGACGTGCATCCGGCGGGCGTACGTCGCGGCCTGCCGGCGTGCCCGGTCGCTGTAGCCGGTGGGCCAGTCCCCGACGTGCACTCCCAACGTCGGGGCCTCCGCTGTCTCCCCTCCGGGCAACCGCATTGCCTCCTGCGACGCCCACGACCACTTCTGCTCTTGGATCCAGCCGGCCAGGTCCGTCTCCGGGTCCGGAAGCGCAAGGCCTTTCCCGCTCGGCACTACGCAGTACCGGAATTCGACTTCTGTTTTTACGTAATGGACCGCGCAGCGCAAAGCTTCCTCCTCTCCGGTGCCCGGATCAACAACTGTGGCATCAACCATCAACGTGCCATAGCTCGGGAGGTAGCCGACGGCAATCTCCAGCTGCAGGCCCACGGGCGGCCCGTCTCCCTTCGGTTTCCGCACTCCGACCCGGGTCGGGAAGTAGAACGCCCGCTCGGCGGCGGCCTTTGCCTGCTCCGTCAGCACCGTCGGAAGGGGCCTGCCCCCTAGCGTCTTCGAGGAGAGGTCCGCCTCGGCGGATGGGTCCGGGCGCACGGCCTCAAAGAGCGGCTCGCGCGTGGCCGCCCTGTCCCGACCCCAGAGGTCCTCGGTCGAGAGCCAATCGGAGAGCGGGTCGGCCGCCTCGACCTCCCACGTGTCGCTTAGGTCCGCGTACAGGGACGCGCCGCCGCCCAAGGCGATCCCGGCGGCCCCGAGGGCGAGAGCCGTCCCGCCAGTCCCGACCGTCAGCACAATTCCCCCGGCCGTGCCCAGGACCGCCCCGGCCAGGCCCCACGGGTTCGGGTCGTCGGCCTCCGCCTGGCCATGGATCGTGGTGTTGGTCGCCGCCTGACCGAACTGCCACGCGCCCAGGGTGACGTCCGCGACCGGCCCCAGCAACTCCAGGGTGGGGCCCAGCCAGGTGGGCACTTTTCCCTTCATCATCGCGCTGTAGCTCGGGCTCTCGTCGTACAGGGCGGCGACGTCGAGCCCCAGGGTGCCCAGATTCAGGGCGTCGCCCACACCGAACGAGTCGCTCCGGGCCGCATCGGCCACGCTGAGGATCGAGGCCACCCCGGTCAGGACCCGAAGACCGGCGGCGGCGCTCCCAATCGTGCTCGTCTTCAACTCCTCCATTGAGGTTTTCATCCGCTTCTTGACCTCGCCGGAGACAGTCATCTTGTGGCGGACCGTCGGGTCGCCCTCCGGCCCTCTCTTTACTTTTGCGACGGTCACCTCCGCCTGTTTGCTGCCGCTGGGCACCAGCTTCATCTCGCCGGCCGCGCCCGCCGCGTCGGCGTAGCCGTCGGCGCCGTGGGTGAGGCGCATGTAGAAGTGGGCAAGCTCCGACAGGCCCGTCGGGAGGCGGCCGCTCCCGGACGTCCAGTCGGCGACGACCGCCGGGCCCATCGCCAGGGCCAGCTTGTAGGCCGCCGCTCGCTTGCCTGCCGTTAGCAGAACAGTGGCGAGATCCGTCCCGGTCAGTTCCGATAGCGTCTGCTCCGCCTCCCCTGCCGCCTCGACCAGCGCCGCCGGCGAATTGTCCGAGAACGGAACGCGCCCGCCACTCAGCGTCAGCCGGACGCTCCATTCGACCGCCCGGGTGCCCAGTTCCGTCGCCTCCGGCGCCGAGCAGAGGTCCAGCAGGGCCTGGTACACGTACGGGGTCCCGAGGAGGCTCGACGCCCGACGACACGCCCGCCGGCGATTCCACACCAGAAACGCGCGCTTGCACCGCAGGCCGTAGTTGAATTGCCCGAGCTGATGGTTCTTTCCCCGCAAGCCGGGGGCGCTCCCCCCGTTGAGCGCAACCTGGTCCGGCCCGAACGGCGCCCAGGCTCCCTCCAGGTCGTAGGTATCTTTGACCGTCGTTTCGATCTCCGCGCCGATCTCTCCCCCGCGGGCCCCGGGGTCGACCTCCGTTTCGACGGCCGACGCGAGGTGATCGCTGAGGTATCCGCGCCCGTGCGCCGGGTTGTAACACAGGTCGCCCACGAGGCCGGCGTGGCCCTCCGCCGCCCCGACTGTCTCCATCCACTCCTGGTAGTGATCGTGCGCCGCCTCGGCGGCCTGGACCCGCCGCTCGGCCGTCCACAGCGGGTTGATGAGATGCACATCCAGGCCCGGCCCCTCCTCGGAGGCTGCGACGTAGGCGGCCCGGTCCTGAAGCCGGAGCGAAACCTCGGGATCGACCGGATGGGGTCCCGTTTTCGTCGGCATCGGCACTTCTCCCGGCACCGGCTCCCCGAAAAAGAGGGGGGTCGTCGCGTAGAGGAGGTCCTCCCGGTGTATCCCACCTCTCTTCAAAAGCTGTTCTCCCTGCTTGAAGCGCTCGGACGAGGGGGTCCCCAGTGCCAGCCGGGTGAAGAGGGCGAGTGCCTCGGTGCCCACGTGCCCGGCCGGCAAGAGCACGTCGGACTGTGCCGGCCCGGAGGCCGACGGAGTCTCTCCACTGAGATCCGCCCGTTTGTAGGTGCCCGCCTGTGTCGCCTTGTACGCCCCCAGCAAGGTCGGAGCGGGATCGGCTTGTTCTTGGGTCGTAAACATTCCATAGACCGCCATCCACCGATCGCCCGGGGGCGGATCCGTCTCCGGCGGCTTCGCCCCAGGCACCGATGCCCCCTCCCCGCTCGATTCGTCTGCGGAGGCCTCCCCGGACCGGCGTTGGACCGGCTCGCCGGAATCGGGCATCGGCATTGGGAACGCATGCGACTCGTCCGTGCCGAGGGGCTCATATTCTGCCTTCAACATGTCCGGCAGGTCGATGTCCAGATCGCCCCCCTCCGACGGCAGTTGAAGAGCGGAGCACTCCCGGAAACGGGCCGTCGTCATCGTCGCCGCCACCGACCGGTCCCCTTCCGCGTTCCAGGCCTCCTGATAGGGGCGGTGTTCAAAGAGTACGATCTCGTCCCCGCCCGCGCCGGTCGGACGCCAGGTGAGGGCGTACTGCCGATCTTTTAGCTCCTCTTTGGTTTGCGCTGTGCCCTCGTGCTCGGAAAGCGTAAAGGCACACTCGATCAGGTCGCCCGACTGCTCCTGGTCCCGGACCGCCAGTTCGTTCCAGTAGGTGCAGTCTGAGGCTGCCTGCCCGTCCATGGAGCGCAGCACGAGTGTATCCGGTCCGTCGTAGGCGTCCCGGGCATGGACCTCAACGATCGCCGCGGCCCGAGCCACCTTTAGAATCTCTTCTTCGTACTTGGAATGGCCGTTTGTGGAGGGCACATCCGTGATGGTGCGCGTTCGGGTCTTCCCGCTGCTCGAATCCGATGAACTCATAAGGAGAGGTGTATAGCGATGACTCGAAAGAAGTGCGAGTAAGACTGCCGGAGCGGCAAGTCGTGGGCTTCAGACAAGATTCCAGGACCCGGGCGGCACGTCTTCTTCCTCGATCCAGCCATCCCCATCGGTCGTGCCCGTTCGCACCTCCCCGTTCGCCAGACACACTTGGTAGGGATGGTTCTCAAGCACCTCTTCCGTCTCACGGTCAACCATCTGAACCGTAAGCGTATCCGAACAGGTGAGAACGCCCGTCGCGGTGGGCAACGGATACCCCTCCACCTTGACCTCCGCCACGTACGCCGGGAGCTGCTGGGCCGCCCCTTCTCCCGATCCGCCCGCCTCCTCGTAGGTGTAAGTCCAACTTGCTTCAATCTCATCCCCGCTGACTTCCGTCTCGATCTCGCCCACAACCGCCGCCGAGCTACCGCCCTCCACCGGCATCTCCTTGATCTGCACCGTCGCCGGGGTGCCGTCCTCGATCCCCTTCGCCGTCGCGGTCACAGTCACCTCCTCCCCAACTTTTGCCTCCGTCTTGGACCACTCCGCACCCTTTACGCTCTTGACCGTGGCCATGCCGTTTCCTTCCGGCAGCAAGGATCGCCGCACCCGCCCGTCCCCCTGCAGCCAATGCTCAGACAACTCACCCTCCGGATCCTCCAGCGCGTAGGGCACGCCGGATACGGGGTTGCCCGCCGCGTCCTCAAACGCAAAGTCGATCCAGTGCTCCACGAGCTCGGTTGCCTCCGGCGAGCCGCCTTCGGCTGCTGCGGCGGTTGCGACTGCGCCCTGCACGCCCGCACTGCCGCCTCCACCGCCACCACCCCCGCCTGAGC
>NZ_MQWC01000004.1:2803525-2854644 GCF_002954405.1 Salinibacter sp. 10B
CGCTGTTGATCATCACCGTCGGCTCTCCGCCCACGATCGTGTCCGGCGGGCCGCTGCACGTGCACACGTCGCCCATCCGGGCCGCCGGCATTCCGTTGATCAGAACCGTGGGCGCCCCCATCGAAATCGGGCCGTCCACGTGTGGGGTCGGGCCCGGGTTGCACATCGGGCACACGTGCATGTCGCCCTGGCGGGCGGCGGGCAGGCCGTTGATTAACACTGTCGGATCTCCCACGGCGATCGTCCCGCCGTGGGCCGTCGGGTCTCCCTGTCGCGCTGCTGCCGGCATAGAAGAGGATAGACGTTATTCGAGAAGTGATTTACCAAGGCCAAACACTATATAACTTTAATTTAATTCACCACTGATACAGAAAAATGCAAATGGCGGCCCGCAGAGGAACCGCCACTAGACATAGAAAACTGAGTGAATGATAAATCACCCCTAAACCTTGGCTGTCCTCACGACGATACGGTGGATCGTTCCCGTTTCCAATGCCGCCCAAGTACCGTTCCGTCCCTGGGCTTCCGTTCCGTCCAGTCGGCCACGGTCCACCCGTCGAGCCACGACAGAGCCGGACGAAAGTCCGACATCGGATAGGGATTTTGAGTTCGGCCCTCGTCCTGCTGCCGTGCGTCCCATCCTTCCCGAAACGCCCGATAGCACTCAGGCTCCTCAAATGGATGATAGGGATTCTGAAATGGATCCGGTGACCGAGTGTCCTCCGAGGAAGTGTTCATACTGAGCTGAGAAATGTGCAGGGATGTGCGCAGTACAGGATCAGAAAATCCACGAAGCCCCGCCTGCTACCCCTTCCGGCGGGGATCCGTGGCCCCCATCACAGCACGCTACAGAAGGAAGTTCTGCAGAATGGTCCAAACCCCGAGGCCCATGCCGACGAGGCCCAGCGTGACCTGATATGGCGAAAGCTTCTCGACGGTCTCGTCGAGCTTCTCGTTTGCCTCCTTGCTGCTGCTAAACGACTTCAAGACCCCCACACCGAGCAACAGCCCGAGGAGAAGCAGAATGGCGCCGTTGGCTGTCATCGTCCACCACTGCACGGGAAACTCCGTCATCCAACTCATGCGGAAGAGCACCTGGTTGATGACGGTCCAGCCGCCCCAGAGGGCCGAGACGGCACCGATCCAGCCCTGGTAGGGGGCCAGCTGATCGATGAGTTCCTTCGCATCCGGGCGTTTGGAGATGACGAAACTGGAGCCGCCCAGCATGCCGAGAACAGCAATCCAGATTCCAGTGACCAAACCCATAGTATTGTGAATGTTGTTCGAGAGAAGAGCGGACATCGGCGGACGCCTCTGCTGTCCGAGGTCCCGGTTCAACCGACGGTCCGTATTTACCGAAAGACGGGAGAGAGCGGCTTTACATTCCGTCCCGAATGTTTTGCAATCTGTCCCAAACGGCAGATTATCTCTTCGTTCATTCACTTTAAGATGTCAAAAAGTGGGCATAGAAGGGGGTGGTAGTCAACGAGTTACGGAGAATTGTAGGGGCAGGCGTCTACGCCATGCCGACGTGTGGAAAAGTCCTATTGGATCCCAGCGGCGTTCATAGAGAGGGGCCTTTGTCTCACTGTCCCAGGGGATCTCATGTCAAATCCGGGCGCTTAATGCCCAACCATAAAACTGATTTGTAGCGTCGTTGGACTCCAACGGCGCTACGGAAGCCGCTTCCTTCAGCGCAGGAATGGACGTTTTCCCCTTTTGCCAAGGAAAGGCCTTTTCGTACCTGATGCCTGCAGCCGGACGTCGCATCACTCACCCGCTTTCAGCCGAAGCTGTCTTTGTGACGGCACTCGGGGGCTGCCCGGCGTACGAACGAAAGGCCCGACTAAAGCTGGAGAGGCGCTCGTAGCCCACGGCGTACGCTACCTGCGTAACGGTTCCGCGTTCGTCTCGCAGGAGGGAGGCCGCCTGCTTCATACGCTCGTTCGTAATGAGGGCCGACGGGGTCGTGTCGGTTTGTTTCTTGAACGCCCGATACAGAGCTGAGCGGCTCATGGCCAATTCGTCGGCGAGGGCTTCCGCATCGAAATCAGGGTGCGTCAGGTGTTCTTGAACGGCCCGTCGCGCTTTTCGCTCGATCTCAGAATCGACACTCGTCTCGCTTGCATCCGGCTCGGCAGCGTCCAGCTCGGCGCGAAGCCGTTCGCGGAGGCGTTTCTGGAAGGTAATGACGCCTCCCACGCGTTGTAGCAACACATTGGCGTCGAATGGCTTGGTGATGTAGTCGTCTGCTCCGGCTTGAAGGCCCTCCACCTCGTCGCCGGTGCCGGCCCGGGCCGTGACCATGATGACGGGAATGGCCTGCATTTCCGGGTCGTCCTTCAGCCGGCGCGTCATCTCATGTCCGTCCATTTTTGGCATCATCACGTCTGCCAGAACGACGTCGGGTAGTTGGGCCCGAGCTACTTCCAGCCCCTCTTTTCCATTCGATGCGTCAATGACGTCGAAGTCCGGCGTTAAGATGGAGCGCACGTATCGTCGCACGTCCCCGTTGTCCTCGACGACGAGGATACGCTTTGTTTGGGGATCCGAGGACGAGTCAGCGTCTGTGGAGTGACCGTTGGTGTGTTCAGCGACGCTGCGTGATGTGTCGCCGGAGGCGTTCGACGAGGTCGATGCCGGAAGGGGCGGTGGGGCTGAGGCCATCTCGGGAAGAGGGGAGTCCTCCGAGGCCGCGTCCACCGATTCGGCAAGATGAGCATCCGCAAGATGATCGCGGCCACGCGGCAGATGCACCCGGACGGTCGTGCCCTCTCCCGCGGTGCTGTCGAGGTCGATGGTGCCGCCGTGGAGGTCAACCAGGTCGCGAACGAAGGCCAATCCAATCCCCGCCCCCTCCTGCGGGCGAGTTGTGGCACCAGAGGCCGAGCGGGCCTGTTGGAAGCGATCGAAGACGTCGGCCTGTGCATCCTCTGGGATGCCTGGTCCCGTATCGGCCACCGCTACCTCGACGGTCTCGTCACGAGGGGTAACGGCCACGCGAATGGTGCCGCCCTCGGGGGTGAACTTGATGGCGTTCGAGAGGAGGTTGCGGACGATGTGCCCCAGCGCCTCTCGGTCCACGTACACCGGGTCCGCGTCGGGGGCGTCGGCCGATGGCTTCTCAACCGTTAGCGTGAGATCGTTGCGCTCGGCGAGGGGCACGAACGACCGCACGATGCGCGGAACTGCGGACGAGAGAGAGGTGGGACGGGCGTCGAGCCGGTAGCTTCCGGCGTCCATACGTGCGATCCCAAGCACACGGTCGACCAGCCGGAGAAGTCGCTGGGCATTACGTTCGATGACGTTCAGCTGCTCGACGTCTTCGTCGCTGAGGTGGCGGCAGATTCGGGATCGGAGGTCCTGTACCGGCCCTAAGATGAGGGTGATTGGCGTCCGAAACTCATGACTTACGTTCGCAAAAAACCGCGTTTTCGCCTCGTCCAGTTCCTTCAGCCGCTCGGCCTGTTCGGCCAGCTGTTCCTTCTGTCGTTCAATCTCCTCCGTTCGTTCCGCAACCGCAGTTTCCAAGGTCTCCTGTCGTTGCCGCAGCTGACGGGTGCGCAGTTGCACCACTCCGGCTACAATTCCGACGGCAGCGAGAAAGTACAGGCCGTACGCCCATCCGGTGCGGTACCAGGGGGGAAGGATGGTAAACGCGTAGCGAGCGGCTCGGGTGGTATCGCCGTAGGCCAGGCGAGCCCGCACCGCAAACGTGTAGGAGCCGGGGGAGAGGGTTCGGTAGGTCTGCTCGGTGCGGGAGGCCCACTCCGACCAGCCAGCCTCTGTTCCTTCCATCCGGTACTGGTATTCAACGTCCTGGGGTTGAACGAGGCTCGGCGTGCCGTAGGTGATCCGAACTCCTCCTCTCGTTCGCACCCGAGGCGCGGTGGGGCCGGCAGCGAGTAGGGAGTCGGTGTCGTACTCGTACACATGATGGATGAGGGACGGCATTGGCGATCGGGGCCATGCTCGTTCGGGCACATGACGGACGATCCGCCCCTCCCACGTGCCAAACCACACGGTACGTCCGCCTCTTTCGATCTCAATGGTGCGGCTCCGGTCGCCCTGCAATCGGTGAAGGCGACCGGGGGCCCAGCGCCACGTGTCCCCCGTCCGGCGCCAGCGTCCCGGGCCGACCCCCGTTGAGCCCCAGGTGCGACCCTGACGATCCGTTTGCACCAGTAGACGGCCGGCGGTCCCGCCGATGGGGGGAGACGCGAGAGCTGCGTATCGAGTAAACAGAGACGACGACGTGGGCGTGTAGCGAAACGCTCCGATCCGGGTCCCGAATATGACTTCGCCCTGCCACCGGTACGGCTCGATCGGTCCTTCGGGCAGCCCGTCCGAGCGCCCAAAGCGGTCGATGTGAACGGAGTCTCTCGCGCCAAGCCCCCGGATTCGGTACAGTCCATCCGGAGAGGTGCCCACCCACAACTTTCCGTCGTCGTTCTCCGCGACGACCCGGGGATCGTTGGGCAGAGCAATGGGGGAACGTTCTTCCGTCCATTCACCCGCCGTCCGCCGAAAGACCCGGAGACCCGCCTCCGTGGCCGCGTAGATGCGAGTAGAGTCGGTTCGAGATCGGAGAAGGTCGAACACCTGCTCGCCCCGAAAAAGGTAGTCGACGCGTCCGTTCGAGCGGCGCCGGGCCAGGCCGTGTACCGTACCGGCGAGGAGGGCGTCGCCCATCGTCAGAAAACACCAGCTCGGCGTGTCCTTCGTTTTCCGGCGAAATCCAGGGGCACGGACAAACGACGCAAGCGTGTCGGAGGAGGACTGCAGCCGATACGTTGCTTTGGTTGTGGCGGCGTAAAGCGTGTCGTCGTGGCGCGTAATGTCAAGGATGATGCCTTCGAGGCCGGTTTCCGTGCCAAACTCCGTGAACGGGGCGCCGAAATCGTACCGAAGAAGGCCGCCGTCGAGGAGGGCCCAGAGGCCTCCCTCTTGGTCCTCGTACAGCCCAGTGACCGGATTGCCGCGGGCCTGCAGGTGCCGCCGCACCGTTCCGTCCGGAGCAAGAAGCAGAAGCCCCCGGTCGATCGTCGCAATCGCGATGGTCCCGTCCTGCAGCCGACGACCGTCGTAGAGCCACGCATCTTTCAATATCGGGTCGGCTCCGGTGTCAAACGCTCGGAACTTGGTGCCGTCGCGCAGGAGAAATCCCTGGAATGCCCCCACGAGCAGGGCATCGTTGCCGTGAGGGAGGAGGAACCGCACCGACCGATCGGCAAGCTGTGCCCCTCCGGGGACGAGCTGGAGGGAATCGCCGCGGACCGTCATGAGTCCCTTTCCGGACACGTTGACGTAGAGGGTGCCCCGTACCACGTCCGCGTGTTGGAATTCCGTGCCCGAGATTGTCCACACCTGCATGGTGTTCGTTGACGACGTCCATCGGAAGAGTCGCTGCTCGGACTGAAAGTACACATCGTTGCCCACGACCTCGGTCTGGACAATTTCACCGACGGAGCGGTGTTGCTTCGGGAGATTGCGGAGGAGGGAGACGAATTTAAGGTGGCCGGTTGAGTCCATCCGGATGCGTCCAAAGTCTCCCTTCGCGCCCACGTACACCCGTCCTCGTTCGGTGGCTCCCAAGGACACTGCCGGGGAGCCGTTGCCCATGGGAAGCGTCTGCCATCCGCGTCCGTCGTAGAACACCACCCCTGCGGTGTTGCCCACGTAGAGGCGGCCACTGGAGTCCTGCACGGCATCCCAGTTTTGTCGCGTGGCCCCGTACGTCTCAGGCGCCACGTACCGTTGAAATGGGCGTCCTGCTTCCGGATGAAATGCCGACGATCGGGGGGCGAGACGAATGGAATCCGAGACTGAATCATGCGCAACAGCACTCGATCCCGTTCCTGCAAATACGAGCAGGATGACACTGAGAACGAGACCCGGCAGTGAATCCTGAGGAGGGTAGCAATGCATTGGCCGACGGGCTGACCTGAATGAGAAGTGGAGGGGGGATGGGAAAACTGTCCGTCCACTACCAACATGTTACGATGCACAAAATCAGATCCTTAGCCCACTCTTCAGGAATGATCCATGCGAATCGGAAATAACGGATGTCGTTGTCCTACGTGGCGGGCCCTACTCCGTCTACTGTCGTGAGCGTCCCGCCGGCGCCTCTAGCATCGAGGCGGGGCCGATCCACGTCTATCGCGCCGCATTTCGCCCACCTTCCGTTCTGTCTTCGAGAGCTGCTGGACCGGCCACTGCCCGCCGAGGTGCACCGGAAAATGATGCTTCGGCTTCGCTCCTCTCTCTCTGGCACCGAAGGGCTCTACTGAAGGATCGTCTCCTCCCCTCACTCGGATTGTTCATCAGCTCCCGGTTGCCTTCACATGGCTGTTTCCAGCATCTGTGAATCGCCGATGAGAGGATTGAGACCCATCCGTCTGGGGCTTATTTATAGTCAGTCCAGATAAAGAGATCATCCTCGGAACGTTTATCGACTCTATGCTTCCCCGAAGACTTGCTACTATTTTCTGCCTCCTTCTTTTGGCTGGTGCTCTGGTCCCCACGGCCAGTGCCCAGGACACTCGCATTCGCGGCACTGTGTTGAATGCGCAGGATCAGCCGATTCCCAACGTGAACGTGGTCCTCACACGGTCGGACGATGGTACTCGCATGGCGGGAACGACCACCGGAGCCGACGGAACGTTTGTGATCGGGTCCGTAGCGGCCGGTACCTATCGGATCGCGGCCTCGGCCGTCGGCTATACGAAAACGAGTTCTACGCTCACACTCGAGAGCGGCTCGCGGCAAGTGACCCTTCGCCTTCGCCAGAAGCGGTACGGGCTCGAGGAGGTCGTTGTCAGCGCGGCGCGGAGCCGACAGGACCTGGGGAATATCGCCTCCTCGGTCTCTGTCCTCAGCCCGCAGGACCTGGAGTCGCAGAGTGCCGTGACGGGGGATCTCGGGGATATGCTGGCACAGACGGTGCCTGGCCTTGCGCCCAGCAACGGGTCGCTCAGCAACTTCGGACAGACGATGCGCGGGCGCTCCCCGTTCGTTATGATCGACGGAGTCCCCCAGAACACGCCGCTGCGGGACGGCGCGCGCTCGCTGCGCACCTCCAGCCCGGAGAGCATCGAGCGGATTGAGGTGGTGCGCGGGGCCAGCGCGCTTTACGGCTACGGGGCCACCGGCGGCGCCATCAACATCATCACCAAAGAGCCGACCGCTGAGCTGAACGCGACCACTGAGGTCGGGATTCGGGGATCCTCAGCGGACGTTGAGGAGAGCTTCACCGGGCGCATTCATCAGTCGGTGTCCGGCCGAACGAACGGGATCGGTTTCGTCGCCAGCGGGAGCTACGAGAACTGGGGACAGTTCTACGATGGAAAAGAGAACCTGATTGCTCAAGATCCACGCGGGCAGGGCGGTCTTGCGGGCGCGAACGAATGGAGTCTGTTTGGAAAGGCGGGCATTCCCGTCGCGTCGTCTCAGCGCCTCTCGGCCTCCGTCAACTACTACACCTTCCGGCAGGATCTGAAGTACGGGCGTCAGGCGGGCGAATACGGCGAGACGCCTACCTCCGCCACGACATCGACCGGGACCTTGCCTCCGGAAGATCCTGGCACCGACAACATTGTCGGGCAACTGCGATACGAGCACAACGACCTGATCGGAGGGCAGGTGTCGGCACAGGCCTACGTGCAGGACTTCAAGACGTACTACGGATACTCGACGTTCTTCCCGGGCGGCGGACAGCCCTTCATTGAGTCGACGAAGTTCGGTCTGCGCCTCGATGCGACCACGCCGCTCGGCTGGACGGAGGGGAGTCAGCTCCTCTGGGGCGCGGATGCTCTTCGAGATCAGACGGCGCAGCCGCTCGTAGACGGACGCATCTTTGCGCCGCAAATGACGCAGACGAGTGCGGCACCGTTTGTGCAGCTCCGCGTGCCGCTGCTGTCCGACCGGCTCACGCTTCGCGGCGGGGTGCGGTACGAGGCCCTCTCGGTCGACGTGGTCGACTTTACGACGCTTCGGGCACAGTTTGACACGGACGGCGACGGCACGCCCGACCAGCGCAACGATGTGGAGGGCGGCACGCTGACCTACGATAATTTCGCCTTCAACGCGGGCGCTGTGCTCACGGTCGCCGAGCCGTTGGACATGTTTGCGTCCTTCGAGCAGGGATTCGCGGTGAGCGAGATTGGGCGCGTGCTTCGCAGTACAACGGCTGCGTCCGTGAACGCCCTGAATCCGGAAGCGAAGACGGTCAATAGCTACGAAACCGGTCTGCGACTGGGGACGCAGCGTCTCAGTGCAACCGCTACAGGGTATTACACCACCTCTGAGCTTGGCAGCTCCTACGGCGCCAATTTCGAGATTGTGCGCTCTCCGGAGCACGTCTACGGCGTGGAGCTTACGACCGACGTGCAGGTGACGGATCCGGTGGCGGTGGGTGGAACGTTCTCCTGGGTCAAGGGCGTGCGTGACGCGAATGGAAATGGAAGCTACGAGACGCCCCTCCCAGGGAATCGCATTCCGCCCGAGAAGATCACGGGATACGTAGAGGTGACGCCGCTGAACGGGTGGACAAGTCGCCTTCAGGTGCTGTATTCGGGGCGCCGGGATGTCTTTGACGGTCCGCCGTACACGTACGCCCAGGGCAGTGTCTCGCCATACACGGTGGTCGATCTGTCGAGTCGGGTCGAGGTGGGGCCCGGTGCTTTGACGATCGGGATTGAGAACCTGCTGGACAACTACTACTTCTCCGTCCGCTCCCAGTACCCCGCCCTTCCCGGCTCATACACGCCGGCGCGCGGTCGCAACGTCAACCTCTCCTACTCGGTCACGTGGTAACGCTCTTCCGGTACCAACCCCGCACGCTTCGTTGGGGCATGTAGGTTTGGATGCGTGAACGTGTGGACGTGGTGGGGCCTGCACACGTCCACACGTTCGCCCCCGCCGCAAGTACGGGGCAGGCGTGCCAGGCCTCTCAATATGCTGAAAGTCGACGGACGCCGTATCTCCTGAAACAGGATTCGGGATGAGCCGAGGTTCTACTGAATAAGTCTGCTCTGGAAATGTCGACGCTGCGTCGCGTCTCATCCTGGCTCCACCTGTACGGGGGGCTCGCATTGGGCGGGCTTCTCATCGTGATCAGCGTGAGTGGAAGCGCGCTGGTTTTTAAAGACACGCTCGATCGCTGGCTGCGGCCCGATCTTCTTCGGGTCGAGCCGGCGGCGGAGCGGGTGGGGCTAAATCGCGTGATGGACGCTGTGCAGACGGCGCATCCGGAGGCGACCCCTCGTCTGATCGAGATGCCGTTCGACGAGGCAGGTCCGCTCACAGTTTGGCTGGCAGAGGACAACACGCACGTCTACGTCGACCCGTACCGCGGGGCCGTACTCGGATCGCGGGCGCCCGACGAAGGGGTGATGAACACGATCTCACACCTTCACATCGATCTCCTCGCTGGAGAGACCGGGCTTCTTCTCGTCGGCATCACGGGCCTGCTGCTCGTCGTGCTCACGATCACGGGTCTCGTGCTGTGGTGGCCGCGTCGCCTGAAAGGGCTCTGGAATGCCCTCCGCATTGCGTGGCGGCACGGCGTGCTCCGCTTCAATTATGACCTGCACCGTGCAGGCGGCTTCTACACCACCCTCTTTGTGTTGCTAACGGCCCTCACGGGGAGTGCCTTTGCGTTCTATCCTACGACACAGCAACTCATTAGCACCGTTACGGCCTCGGAGCCGTGGCCGCCTGCTCCGCCAACCGTCGAGGCTCCAGCGGACTCGACCCGAATGCCCGCGGTCCTCGACTACGACGCTGCTTTAGAAACGGCCCTCGACCGGCTGCCCGGGGCCGAGCCGAGCTTCGTATACGTGCCGCAATCCTCGACCGCCCCGCTCACCGTTCGGGTTCGCACGCCGCCGGAGTGGCACCCCAACGGGCGCAGTTTCGTCCACCTCCACCCGACGAAAATGAGCATCCTCCGCGTCGATGATGCGCGCGAAGCCCCGGGCGGAGCGCAGTTTCTGCAGACCTTCTACCCGCTCCACGTCGGGGCCGTGGGGGGGCTGCTGGTGGCGTGGCTCTACGTGATTCTCGGCCTTGCTCCCGCCATTCTATCGGTCACCGGCACCATCATCTGGTACAAGCGCTGGCGCCGCACCGATGTTGACGACGCGCCCGACCCGGATGAGGTGGGCACTCGGTCCGTACAGATGCCTCCGCGACTGGAGGCCGTCACCAAAGGAAGCGACCGTCGGGGGGCGTCTCAGCCGACGCAGTCTTAGCTCGACTTTGGCCATTTGACTTCGACCAATCGTCGTTTCTAGAAGATGGAGGCCGGTAGGCGTAGTATTTATTTGATGTCGGGGGCAAACCGCGACATGGAAATAATCAAAAAGTGCCTCAATCCGCTGGAATAGGCAGTTTTTCGGTCATCCGAAAGCGCCAAAGTCGAGCTTAGAACCTGTTTTCATTTACGCCCGTCTCCACATCCGATGCCGATATTTTCGTAGACGAAAAGCACATCGGAGCGTATACGCCTGCATCCCCGGCGGGGAGGAACAGGTCCGCAGTCGTAGCGTCCTGCCGAACTCACAGCGTGTGAAATTAAAACAGCTTCTTAGCGGCACGCTCTTCTATAGAGATCGGCGACGAGTCTGGGACATCTACTGACGAAACCGCGACTCAACGGCGTTCGTGAAGTGCACGGCAGCGTCGCTGTAGATGTTGACTTTGTGGGCCCGAAACACGTCGCTCGCGATGATCTGCGACGCCTGTCCCCAACTGTCGGCCCCACAGATTCGTCTCAACACCTGCTTGTAGGCGGTTCGGTCCCCCCCAAAGAGCTGCCGTACGTAGACGGAGCGGTGCGGGGGGTTTTTGACCCCGAGGGCTTCATGCTCAAGGGATTCCAGGTCTCCGCTCGGGGGGGCAGAAGACGAAGCGGGGGACGAGGATTCTTCCGCGCTGTCGGGGGGAGAAGACATCGCTTCTGAGAGACGCTCGTCACGCTCGCTACGAAATCGCGCCCACAAGGGCGTCTGGGTTCCGTTTTCGCTGCCGTCTTCCGTTCGGGAGGCGTCGGTAGAGGAAGAGTCTGGGGAAGAGGAGGGAGGGGGACGTCCCTGCTGGAATCGTTTCCAGAGGGGGGTCGACTCGTCGTCGTTTGACTGCGGCTGAGCGGCCCCGCTGCCTTCGGGCCGGGCCGTTCCGTCGACGCCCCAGATGTCGTCGTCTGGCGTCGGTTCTGGCTGTGACGAGGGGGGCTCCGGCCCCGAGGAGGCGGGGGGAGTGGAGGAGCGCTTCTTTGAGGGCGAGGCCCGGTCGGGCGGGGGGGCAGATGTCGCTTCTTCGATGAGTCGATGCAGAGCGGTGGGACCCACCTGCTCGTGGCCGTCGCGGGCGTAGGCGTCCAGTCGCCGTTCGATGGCCGAGCGGTCCTTTTCCGCAAAGAACGTCTCGACTGCTGAGATGGGCACCCGCTCATGTCCCGTGGCCCGACGCGCGATCTGAAAGAGCGGGTCAAGGAGTCGAAGCCACCGGTCGGCGCTGTAGTTGGCCGTGATGCGCTCGTCAATCCGATGAAGGAATCGCTCAAATCGATCGCGGTCCAGGGCGTCCAGGTCGCGCTTTTTGGCAAAGGCGTGCACTGCCTCGCGCAGGTAGCTGTAGGAACTGAAGAAGTTCATGCGCCAGAGAATCTCCGGCAACCGGAGGGCTTCCTCCCGCTCGGCGTACACGAAGTCGGTGAGCACGTGCACTGGGCGCACGAGGTGGGCCGTCGTGTGATGGGTGGCCTGGCGGAGGGTCGTTTCCCATTCGGAGGCAGGGACCTGCGTATGGGCCTCCATCGCGTTGAAGAACGTGCGGACGGCCTGCTCCATGTCGGGATGGTCGTAATTGACCCAGTCGCTCCGGGCCCGGCGGAGGCGACGGGCCTCTCGGCGACTATGGTGGCGAAGCAGTTGACGGAGAAAGTGGGCCACCGGCTCCGGCATGGCGTCGCCCTCCCAGTCCGCTCGCGTGTAGGCATGGTCGGCCGGGAAGGAACGCAGGAGGCGCTCATAGAGAGGGTCGGCAAGCGAGCGCGGCATGGGCACGCGAAACGTTCGAGGGGTTGGGCGTTCAGTGGAGAACATGTACACGCGTCCGGAGGGAGAGGTTTTCCGGGAGATTGTTCCGAATCTTCCTGTGCGGGCGTGGACATCGGGAGGACGTGCTTTCTACCTTTGAACAACGGCTGCTCTGCTTTCGACAGTGCCTTTCTTTCCGTGCCGAACGCTGCCTCGCCCCTTCCCCCGACGTCCTGGACACAGCGTGTAACTTACGGATTGTTGCTGGCTGTGCTGTGCGGGGCGGCTGGTATACTTGCGGACGGGGCGGATCTTGCGTCGCGGGCAGCCGGGCTCCGTCTGTGGACGTTGGCGGCGGCCGGCCTGTTTGCGATGGCCCCTCCGAACGTCCTTCTGCCCGATCCGAACGCGACGACGCTTCAGTTGCTCAACTGGTCGCCAACGCGCCTGCTGCGATACCAGCTGGGACGCTTTGGCCCCCTTTTGGGGCTTGCGGTGCTTCCGGCCGTTCTTATTGCCTTCGTTGATCCTGCGGCGCCCCTTCGACACCTTGGGGCCAAGGCCACGGCGCTTGGACAGGCCGTCCTGTTGATGGTGGGGACCGCAGGGGACAGCTTTGCCCACTTTGCGGGGCTTGGGCCGCGGTCGCAGGCCTGGCAGGAGGGACAGGCCGGGCAGTGGTATGGGCGTGCCGTGGAGGAACGGGGGCAGGGCATTAGTTTGCCGCGCGGGCTTGTCCCGGCTCTTTTTGCCACTACGCGCTGTTTCGTTGTGGCGCTCATTGCAGTGCTCCTGACCGGGGCAGGGGCGCAGGCGGGATCGGGACTATGGACCTGGGGGCCGGGGCTCGTTCTCCTCGGTTGGGCAGGCGTCCGGCTCTGGCGGGCCCGCGCCGCGTACGACCGGCACTTCTACCACACGACGGCCTTCTACGAGGAGGTGATGGGCGGTGGGACCCTCCAACTCGACGGCCGGGAGCCGCTCCCGATCGACGCGTTGTACTGGGTGCCCTCCCGCTGGCGGCCCGCCGTCTGGGCGAGCCTTCGCCAACTGGATCGGCGTCTCCCGCTGGGGCGGCTCGTGGCCCTCGCTCACGCTGGGGTCTGGTTGCTGTGCATACGGGGGACGGACTCGGCTCTGGTGGCGGGGGGGCTCGTCCTCCTCTTTCTGGCCCAGACGGCCACCTGTGCTCTCCTTACCGCCCCTACCGCGGCCCCGCTCTCGTTTCAGCGCACCCTCCAGTCTGTGTCCGACTGGATGGCCACCCGTACTTTTGTAAATCTTCGTTGGCTGCCGGCCCATGTGGGCAGCCTCGTGATCATTGTTCTGTTCGACGATGCGTACGGCATGACGTGGGTGCTAACGTGGAGCACCGTACACGTCACACTCGCGTTTGGGGCGGCTGTTGCGGCAACGGTCGCACATGAAGGGTGGGGGCGATTTCGGCCGGAGGCGGCGTGACATCTGGTAGACCGCCTCCGGCCGGGTTCGACGGACCGATGGTTCGTTTCTACGCAATCTGTTGACCATCCCGACAGGCCGGTGGCCTGTCTCTACATCATGGCTTCTCCTCTGGTTCTGGACTCTGTCACGAAACGATACGGCGACGGGCCGGCCATTCTCAATGGCCTGACGCGCACCTTCACTCCGGAATCGCTTACGTTGCTCGTGGGCCCGAATGGGGCCGGAAAGACGACGCTGTTGCATCTACTTTCCGTTCTCTCCTATCCCACCAGCGGCACGGTGCGGTACGGAGATCTCGATGTGCATGCACATCCCTATCGATATCTCGCACACGTAGGCCTCGTCCACGCCGATGCGCAGTTGCCCGAGCATCTGTCGGCAGTCGAGCTGCTAGAGTGGATTCTTCGGAGCCGCGACGGCTGGACCAAAGAGGCGCCCGATCGGATCGACGCACTTCTCACCCGGCTCCGTCTCGACGAACGACGGGAGAATCTGATCGGTACCTATTCGAGCGGCATGACGCAGAAGGCGCAGATCGCCGCTGCCCTCGTGGCCGAGCCGGACGTCCTGCTCATGGATGAGCCGCTTCGGAGTCTCGACACGGCCACGGCCGACGCGGCCATCGACCTGCTGGAGGCCTTTGTGGTCGACGGCGGCCTGGCCGTCGTCGCGAGCCATCTGACGGGGGCGCTCACCGACATTGCCGACACGACGCTTGCCCTCGACGACGGGACGTTGTCGCCCGTACCGTCGGCAGAGGCCGGATGAGACGGGGAACGTTCGTCCGCGCCCCGAATGCAAGAAAAACCCCTCCGAGTCGCTCTGAGGCACCGAGGAGCGGCAGGCGACGACTCTCCCTTCGAAATCCCGATCAGTATCATGGAGCCGATTGAAGACATCGACGTACTGTCCGAAGACGAGGTGCGCCAGCGCGAGGCCGGCGCCGGATCAACGGAGGACGAGAACCTGGACCGCATGAAGCACGGCTACGACGAGGCGGCCGGCGGCAAGCAGGTTTACATCGAGACCTACGGCTGCCAGATGAACGTGGCGGACTCGGGCGTGGTGGCGTCGGTGTTGCAGGAAAGCGGCTACGGCCTTACGCAAGATCAGGACGAGGCCGATGTGGTGCTGCTCAACACGTGCGCCATCCGCGAGAACGCGGAGCAGAAGATTCGTACGCGGCTCGGCATGCTGCGTGCCGAGAAAGAAAAGCGCGAGGGAGAACTCATGATGGGGGTTCTCGGCTGCATGGCCGAGCGGCTGCGCGAGAAGCTGCTGGAGCAGGAGGACTTGGTCGACGTGGTGGTGGGTCCCGACGCCTACCGCGATCTGCCCCGCCTCCTGTACGAGGCCGACGCCACGGGCCAGGCCGCGGTCAACGTCGAGCTTTCCAAGCAGGAGACGTACCAGGACATCCAGCCGGTGCGCTACGACTCAAATGGTGTGAGCGCCTACGTCAGCATTATGCGGGGCTGCGACAACATGTGCACCTTCTGCGTGGTGCCGTTCACGCGCGGCCGAGAAGAAAGCCGCTCGGTGACCACCATCCTGTCGGAGGTCTCGCAGCTGGTAGAGGAGGGCTATAAGGAAGTCACGCTCCTGGGCCAGAACGTGAACTCGTACCACTACACCGACGACGGCACCAGCGTGAGCTTCGCCGAGCTCGTGGACCGCGTGAGTCGCGTCTCGCCCGAGCTGCGGGTGCGCTACTCCACGAGCCACCCCAAAGACTGCACCGACGAGCTGCTGCAGGTCCACCACGAGCGACCCAACGTCTGCAACTACATCCACCTGCCGGTGCAGCACGGCAACACCGAGGTACTGGACCGCATGCGCCGCACCTACACGCGGGAGGAGTACCTGGCCCTCACGGAGCGGGCAAAAGAGCTGTGCCCGGGCGTCTCCCTCTCCACCGACATTATCGCCGGGTTCTGCGGCGAAACGGAAGAGCAGCACCAGGACACCCTCTCGCTGATGGAGGAGGTGCGCTACGATCACGCCTACATGTTCAAGTACAGCGAGCGCCCGCAGACCTACGCCGCGCGCAAGCTGGAGGACGACGTGCCGGAAGACGTGAAGCAACGCCGCCTCGAAGAGATCATTGAGCTCCAGAACCAGCACTCCAAGGAGAGCAACGAAAGCGAAATCGGCCGCGTCCACACGGTGCTCGTCGAGGGCACGAGCAAGAAGAGCGACGAGCAGCTCTTCGGCCGGACGGACACGAACAAGGGCGTCGTCTTCGACCGGGAGGACTACGAGCAGGGCGATTACGTGAAGGTCCGCATCGACGACTGCACCTCCAGCACGCTCCTGGGCACGGCGATTGAGAAGACGACCCTCGAAGAGGCGGCGCGGACGGATTCGATCACGATGGCGCCGGCGGTGGCGTAGCTTCAGCCATCTGCTCAGTTCTGGTAAATGCTCTTCGCAAGAGCATGAAAGTGGTCTACGACTCGACTGAAGCGGTGTCTATACGGGGCCAGTCCGTCGCAGTATCAGATCTTCTGCTGTAGTACTGAGGGCGGCTTTGTGCCCAGACGGTACAAGCGTCTCACGTACGGCTACCGGCTCCGCACCCGCTCCTCGTCTACCTCGCCCATCATCAGCACCGTCCCGCCGCTGATCGAGCCAAGGTATTTTCGGCCAATGCCGAGCGGCGTGGCGTCGGTCTTGTATACGTGGACCGTAAGCTCTCCCTCCAACTGTGAGTTTCGGTTGATCTCCAGGAGTGCTTCGATGAGTTGCTCCTCGTCCTCATACGGACCGATGCCGTCGACCGGTTCTCCAGCGACGTGCACGCGGTACAGGCGGGGATTGGACATGCGAAGAAGTGATCGCGCTCGAAAAGAGAGGCGCTGAATTGAGAAATTACACGGGAGGTGCGGGCAAGCGGGTCCGAGCCTCGGGAGAATATACAAACTGTGCGCAAAGAACACGACCGTCGTCGTTTTCCGTGCGCTTCAGAACCTGTCTTTAGGTTCAATTCTCTTCCCTTTCGCAATCGGGATTCTGAGCTAAAGACCGAATTAGCGGCCGCGCACCAGCAGAAGGGTTGCGTGTGACGATAAACAACCGATATGTCCGGTGTAATGCAACAAATTGCACCGGTCTGGTCGAGGAAGCGTTTGGTTGTACACGTTTCCGAATTCCTCCGACCGGGGGCTGGGCTCGTGGAGAGACGGGAAGGTGCCCTCGTCCAGAGAAGGGATTTCCCTGTCACCCAGGCAATAGGTTGACAGAGGTTGACGAGGGCTTTATCATTTGTTCAATGTTTCTCCACAAAATATATTCCCGGAGGTGATGCGCCATGCGTTGGATCCGCCGCACGCTTCTCGTCGCACTCTGTTTGATTCTAGCGGGGCCAATGGGAGCGTGGGGGCAGCTTCCGACCAATGAATTGGAGGGGACCTGGAAAATGATTTCGCGAGAGTTGGTGTATCCGGACTCGGTTGTGGATCAGAGTGACGATTGGGGGCCGGGGTTCAAAATTCTAAACTCTACCCACTTCGCCTGGGGACGTGAAACGAAGGATGGCTCGCAGGTACTTGCCGGAGGCGGCTGGTACGAGTACCATCCGGAAAAGAACGTCTACATTGAGCACATACAGTACCACTCGGATCCGGCCCTTGCAGGGCAGACCATTCGGTTTACGGCCCGTGTCGAAGGGGACACGTGGTACCACATTGGCAAGCTGGGCGACTTTAAATTGCGGGAGGTGTGGAAGCGCGTCGACCCGCAGAGCGTGAAGCAAAAGATCAGTAACGAGGGAAGGGGCCAGCCGGAGACGTCTCCCGAAAGCAGTCAATAGCGCTGGGCCACTCAGTCCACGATGGCACTTGCGTCGGCAACCTCGTCGAGGCAGGAGGCGATGAGGTTGTGCTTCGAAAAGTCGCCGCCGGTCATCCAGTACAGCATGCCTTCCCGGCCCAGGATCTCGTCGGTGATTTCGGGGACCGCGAGCTTGTCGTAGCGGTAGCGCCGCCGAACGACCCCGCACAGGGCCTCCATATACTTTACCTTGTCCGCGAGGGCCTGTCGACCGTCTTCGACCACGCCTTGGTGTGAGCAGAGTACGGTGTCGAAGTCGTGTTCGAGGACGTTGTGGATGCTCTCGATCAAGCGTGGGGCGTGCTCGTCCATCCGCAGGTACTCGGGACGACGGGTCACGTACAGGTCGGCGGCAAATAAGAGGTCGTGGGCCGGAGCGAGGTAGCACACCATGTCGTCCGTGTGCCCGGGGGCGGGGAGGGTACGGAGCGAGGTGCCGTCCGCCAACGTCAGGGACTCGGGGACCGGTTCGGCCTCTATCGGACGAGGACGTCCCCACACGATCCAGCGGTACGTTTCGAGGGAGATGCCCCGGCGGAGACGGTCGAGACTTTTCTCGGGTGCGTACACCGGCACGTCGAGCAGCTCGCGAAGGCGGGCGGCATTGCCGGCATGGTCCTCGTGGTGATGGGTCAGAAGCACGCGGTCGATCCCGTGCTCTTCATCCTGTTCGATGGCGAAGCGACGAACCGCCCGCCACTGATTGGGCGGCCCGGTGTCGATGAGCGTTCGTCCGATCCGATAGCAGGCGGCCTTTAGGTTGAGTCCCAGACCGTATCGGCCGGCCCGGAGGCCCTCAACGGGGCCGTACGTAATCCGTTCGTTGCTCATCGATGAACGGGTTCATGCAAGAGAATTCCGAAGGGAAAAGAGAGGCGGGGCTCCCTTTTCCGGTCCAACTGTGCAGCGGATGGTCCCCGCGGTGAATTCCCGAGTGAAGCGCGAACCGCAGCGTCATTCGGGGAAGCGAAGGCATCAAAACGCATGCCGATTATGTGCCCGGGTGCGTTATTTTTCAGAGGCCGCCGCGGTCGTGTCCGCAGCCCCTTCTTCTTCCGGAATTTGCGAGGTGCAATGCGGGCACCGTGTGGCCGTCAGGGCCACGTCCGACACGCAGTACGGACATTTTTTGACCGTGGGTGCGGCCGGTTCGGGAGCGACGTCTGGCATGCGCAAGCGATTAATGTACCGTACGAGCAGGAAGACCGCGAACGAGACAATCAAAAAACTGACGAGACTGTTCAGGAACACCCCCATGTTTAACGTCACCGCGCCGGCCGACCGGGCGGCCTCCAGGGTGGCGTACGGACCGGGCGTCGTGCCGTCCTTTAGCACGAGAAATAGATTGGTAAAGTCTACATCCCCCATTAGAAGGCCGAGCGGGGGAGTGAGCACGTCCTTCACTAGGGACTGAACGACGCCGTTGAAGGCGGCTCCGATAATGATCCCTACGGCCATGTCTACAACATTTCCACGAATTGCAAACGTTTTGTACTCGTCAAGCATGGTCGGCCTCGTGTTGTAGGAATGAGCAGTGCCAGACGTATTTATTGGGGCGCCTCATTAACGTGAAATGCCCGCAGGATGTCCACACTCTTCGAGAATCGTTGCAAAGTGTCCCGTTACCGGAGAATAGCAGCAGAACAGCGCTTCGGAGGAGGCGGTGTGTTGGTTGTATACAAAATCCGACTCGCGGTGTCGGGATCCTGGGAGTGGCGTGCATCAGAATGATGGGGAATGCCATTTCCGAGGACGCTGGGCCCGCCTTCGACCGTCGGGGGGCCGGCACGCAAAACTACAGAATCTCGTGACGGCCGCACCTTCCAGTCGGACGCGTTACCAGCAGTGCTTCCAGTTCCAAGTTCTCATTGGGGGCACTGAGCGGTTGCGATGGTTCTCGGAAGTGGGTCCTGAATGTGCCTACGCGATTCATCTTATCCGGGCAATGGTCCGTTTTGAAGAATTCCGCGCCACGATCCTTGGGGCGCAGCACTAGACTGTGAGACCGCACTACGCAATTCGGTTCTTTGAGCGGATTGTACCGTCGACTGAAGAGGAGTGTATAGGTCCAGCTCCGTTCCGTGAAGGAATCGTCGTCTTTGGAACGGGGGCTTCCCGCACTCCGATACGGGATCTCAACCGGGGGAAGTAGGCCCTCGTAATTGGTTTGGCCCCCACGAGAGATATCATGATCCACGGGAATTGGGATTATTCGATGCCCACGGCCGCCCACCGACCCTCAATGCGCTGGAAGACGTACCGCCCCCCATTTTTCGTGGGGGCAAGATGCCCCAGGTACGGATGGCATTTTGTTTCAAACGGATCGTCGAGGGCCAACGACCAAGGGGAGGACAGGTCGGTATTGGTCTGTGGGTCCAACGGATGAGTGTCGGGCACTTCCCTCAAAAACGTTTGTCGGTCCGGAAAGGACCGAGCCACCTGCCTTCGGAACGTCGGGGAGGAAAGGGTGGGATTGCTGCCATCCCCAAATGGAAAGTGGAAGTAGTCCGCCAGTTGTTTGGTATTTCCCTCTTCAAGTGCCTGAGTAAAGCGGTCGAACCACGCGTCGAACCCATCTTTCGCCCCGCACAGGCGATCTGGGGCTCCGGTGTGGAGGACCAATGTTGCGTCTTGTGCCAGTCCCGAATCAAACAGCGGCCAGACCTCCGCAATGTATTCCCCCGATTTCCACCGCATCGGGTCGTACGGCTCCGGTCCCGTCCATTGGAGATTTCCGTAGTGGGTGGGCTCCCCAAGGCGATCGACGATCGCCAGAATTTCTCGGTCAAGAGCGGCGAAGTCCCGTGCCTCTTGTTCGTCCCGGGCCGGTTCCATCAATTCAGGGCGCGAGAATGGCACCCGCACCTCTGCCACTACCTGCCGGAGGTGACCGGTCGAGTCCGCGTACGCCGCAACGCGTGGCCCCCACTGCAGGAGGGTCGTATCGGCAACAGAACCCTCAAATCGTATCCCTCCCCGATTGCTACGTTCGACCGACTCGGGCAGTGCTTCGACAGCAGTGCCGATTCGGAGGCTGTTCGCAAAGCCGGAGGGGGCTTCGGAAGGAGCGGGTCGTGCGTCCTCAGCGGAGGACTGGCGGTTGGTGATTGCGCTTTTGAGGAGGTGGGCCTCCATGCGTGCCTCCGGTCGATTCCAAACGCGGTCCCATTCAATGGGAGGCACCTTCTCTTTCAGACGCCAGTGTACGGCACGTCGGGCGCGCAGCTGGCCGAGCGTCAGTTCTGCCTCGAATTCCGCGATGAGCTTTGCATTGTGCTTGTCCCGAGCCGAGAGGGCGTCGGGGTCGAAGGACCCCGGCTCGTACCAGGCGTGGGAGCGGAAGTGTTTGTCGATCCAAATGGTCGAAAACTCATATCCGGCGCGGGCATAAATGGCATTTCGAGTGAGCGAAAGCGTGCGAAGCTGCCGCCCCTGCAGGTGCTGCCGTGTCATCCGATGATCGGGGTAGCAGGGCGAGTCGGCCAGATCGGCGGATTGTGCCTTCACTACACCTCCTGCAAGCCCGATAGGGCTACCGAACAAGAGCACGATTGCTCCCAGGGCCCACCCCGTCCCGTTGAAGAGCATCGGGGAAAGAAGGGAACGAAGTGTCATAGGGATTAGCGACGACGGGGCGATGAGAAGTGTATTCAAAATAAAATTACAAGTCAGTAAATTTTTATAGAGGGTAGGTATAGAAGGTTCCTGAATAGTTCCTGGAGGGCGAGGAGGTATGCCGATTCGTCGCAACTGTCCGTGTGTTCGCAGACGTCCAAATCAGGACATCCGCGTGGGGGCATGATCGGCAATGGCCGACGCCACGGTGTCGACGCTGTCGGTCACTTGCAGTTCATCGGCATAGGGGGTGCCTTCAGCCAGCGTTTGAAGCAGCGGATAGATCGGCTTCTCGTGCGTCCAGTAGTCTTCGTCGAAGAAAATCATTGGGCTGGCCGCCCCGAACGTTTCATAATGATTCTGTGCTGCATCCATAAATACCTCCTGGATCGTGCCGGCACTGCCGGGAGCGTAGATGACGCCGTACTTGGCGATGGCCAGTAGCCCATCCTCTCGGATGGAGTTGGCGAAGTACTTGGCGACATGCGTGGGGAAAAGGTTGGACGGCTCGTGACCGTAGAACCAGGTGGGAACGGCGAGACTCTCGGTGCGCTCGGGGTACTGCTCCCGCACAGCGAAGGCGCGGTCGAAGTAGGACTCGTCTTTGTAGTGCGGAGCGTCGGCCAACGTGTCGACGGCATCGTGGACGGCACTCTTTTCGTAATGAGCGAGGGCGGTTTCGTAATGAGCGAGGGCGGCACCAAGGTTGGCCGCTTCCATTGCACCGGGGCCACCCCCCGTAGCAACGAAAAAGTCTTGCCGCGCCAGCCGCCATCCGATGCGTGCCACCTGTCGGTACGTTGCCGTGTCACGCCCCAGTCGATGACCGCCCATCACGCCCACCACTTTGCGGGAAGATCCGTCGTGCAGCAGGTCGCGCAGGGCATCGTCGATGGCGTGGTCGTGAATGCGGAAGGCGAGTGCGTCCATCACAGGGGCGTCGCGCCCGTCGAGCTGTCGCTCGGAAAAGTAACGATAAATGCGGGCATCCACTGTGTCTTCTCGGGTGTCGGGCGCGCCCGGTTCATAGCCGTCCATCAACTCACTGGGGGTGTAGAGGGAGGCACGGTACGGATTGAACGGCAGTCCCACGAAGGCAGGAAAAACAGTTCCCCCCGTTTCCCGAACGTGTCGCTCGGCTGCCGCGCTTAGCCGACAGCCCAGAAAGCACGCATCTTCGACGTCGACCGACAGGAGCACGGTTTCGGCGGCGTCGCTCGTCAGGTCGAGGCCTTGTAGGACGACGTTTTTCAGATTGCCGTGGGTGTTGACGTGGTGGCGGAGCGCCTCGAGGGATTCAATTTCGGTGAGTTGCGATGGACAACACTCGTACATAGCAGAGGGAAAACGATAGAAGCAAACGGGTGGGGGGCACGCTCTGGGGGTGGGTGCAGAATCGGCACGAGACCCACTCTGGGAATCCATCTGGGCCGCTCCAGGAGAGGGCGTCTGGGAGCCGAAAGGGGCAGGATATTGCGCGCGCCACTACTGCGCGTCCCGGACGGAGAACTGGTAGGTCGTGCGCGAGGTGTATTCCTCGTCGGGCCGGAGGATCGTCGAGGGAAAGTGGGGCTGGTTGGGGGAGTTGGGGAAGTGCTGCGTTTCCAGCGCCAGTCCTTCCCGCTTCTCGTAGAGCTCGCCCTTTCCGGAAAACGACCCGTCCAAGAAATTGCCGGAGTAAAACTGCACGCCCGGCTCAGTGGTGCGTACAGTCAGGAGGCGCCCTGTGTCCGGCTCGTAGACTCGGGCGGCAAGCCGTAGTGTATCGGACGGGTGTTCCGCAAGGACGAAATTATGGTCGTATCCGCCGCCGTACTCAAGCTGCTTGTTGGTATTCTCAATTCGGGCGCCGATCGGGGTCGGCTCGGTAAAGTCGAACGGTGTACCCGCCACCGAGCGCAACTCCCCAGTTGGGATGAGGGTCGAGTCCACCGGTGTAAACCGATCGGCGTAGAGCTGCAACTCGTGGTCGAGAATGGGACCGTCCCCATCTCCGTCCAGATTGAAGTAGCTGTGCTGCGTGAGGTTCACGGGGGTCGCCTTCGTGGTCGTGGCGTGATAATCGAATGCCACCGTATTGTCGGGCGTGAGCGTGTACGTGACCTCCACGTCCAGCCGCCCCGGATAGCCGCCGTGGCCGTCCGGGCTGGTGTGGGAAAAGACGATGCCCACGCGGTCGTCCTTCTGAAACGGCTCGGCGCTCCACACCACCTGATCGAAGCCTTCGCGGCCCCCATGGAGGTGATTGGGCCCATTGTTGGTGGCCAACGTGTACGTCGTTCCGTTCAGCGAAAAAGTGCCCCCGGCAATCCGATTGCCGTAGCGTCCAATAAGAGCCCCAAAGTAGGGGTTGGCCGCCCGATATGCCGTGCTGGTGTAGGCCGACAGGGAATCGAAGCCTAGCACCACATCGTCCAGGGTGCCGGTTCGGTCCGGGACACGGAGAGAGGTGATGATGCCCCCGTAGTTGGTGACCTCCATCGTCACGCCGTTCGGGTTGGTGAGTGTGTAAAGATCCACCGAGTCGCCATCCGGTGTGACGCCGAAATTCTCCTGCTTCACGTGTGCGGAGGGAGACTCGCCGCCGCCCGTACAGGCACAGAGCAGGAAGGTCATCAGGAAGAGGGGAGAGATTCGGAGCATTCGTGTTCTAGTGTGAGGAAAAAAAGCAATTGCGGTTCCAAGGGGCCGGCTGACGTCGACGGCGTCTCAGTGAGACGCCCGGTGCCGTCGTGCGTCGCCCGCGTCCCACCCGTAGTGGACGAACGGTGCCCAAAAGCGGGGGGCCTGCAGGCGCTCGCCGTGGTGACCCGCCGCAAAGGCGCGCTTGGTTTGTGCCATCGCCTCCGACCAGGAGATTCCATACGTCCATGCCCGGCGGTAGACCGATTCCATGAAGCGGCTCGACGACGCGTCGTAGATGGCCCACAGCGACACGGCAACCGATCCGGCTCCGGCTCGGAGGAAGGCCTGTGCAAGGCTGACAGCCCCACTCCCGCGGTAGATGCGTCCGAGGCCCGTTCGGCATGCAGACAGCCCCACGAACTCTGCATCTAGCTCCAGGGTCGCAATTTCTCGCATGTTCAGGTAGCCATCGACTGCGCGGGGGCCATCCGTAGACCGGTCCGTCGTCGCGGCGGTGCCGGATTGTGCCGTTCCCACCTCCGAGAGCACGAGGGCCGATAAACTCGGCTCTTCCGGTACCACGAAGCCGTGGGTGGCGAAGTGCAAGGCTCGGTAGTCGTCGAGCGTTCCCGCGTCCGACATCCGGTGAAGGGTGCGCTCGCTTGCTTGGTGGCCCACCAGCAGCGTCGAAGCACTCGTCATCCGCTGCAGCGACCGGACCTCTGTGAGCGTCCCCGAGAGGTTTTGCCAGCGTCCGGGGCCGTATCCCAGCTCTCGATAGGTGGCAGCCGGCTCCGTCGATGGGGAAGAGGACGGCATACGCTCCGACTGGGAAATCGTATCGGGGCGGGCCGTGCGGGCACTTGCAACCAGCGAGTGTCCGGAGTCGAGTCCGGACGTGTCGGCGGCGTACGTGCCGGGATTGTACACGACGCCGCCGAGGGCAAGCAGGGATCGGCGGTCCGCCGTCTCCTCGGGGGCATGGCGCTGCTGTAGGAGGCGAAGGACCCGAAGGGATTGAGCATACCGCACGCGCCACTGCTCGACCACCCGTGTGCCGTTCCAGTTCTGTAGCACCTCAAACGGGAGATAGCTCAGTGCCCCATCGGGCACGACGATCAACTCGTCGGCGACGGCAAGCTCTTCTGAGATTGGGTCGAGGAGCAACTCGTGGAAAAACTGCCCAAGCTGTTCCCGGCGCTCGGTGGACAGTAGTTGCCGCTTCGGGGGGACCGACACGTCGTGACGATAGAGGCGCACGAGGGCGGCGAGGGTGCCGTCTGTGCCGGTCCCGACCTGCACGCCTTTCGCCTGGCGGAGCATCGAGGGGCGACGGGCAGCCCAGGGGGTCTCGTCGTGTCGGCGCAGTCGGTCGAGGGCAGAGGCGTAGCGACGCTCTGCCTGCTCCAAAATGGGCTCGTCGTCAATCTCTTGTGCCCGCACCGAATCGCGGGTCACGACAAGAGCGATGATGGGACGCTCCGTGTCCGTGTTGGCATAGAGAACCGCGGCTTCATCTTCCCCGATGGCGTTCTGCAGCGAGTCGACGGGGGGAACGTGTAGCGATGAATCCTCCTCCGCAATCTGTTCGGCCAGCAGGCGTGCACGCCCCTGTTCGTACGCCCGAAGGGCGGCCGCCTCGCGTCCTGCCTGGACGCGAGTCATTACGAGCGAGTAAAAACGGCCAATTTCCTGCGCAACGAAGTCGCGCCGATTGGTTCCGGACGCCGTTTCCAACAGGGTCTCCGTGACCGAAATGGCCTCCTGAAGCACCGAGTCTGCCCTTGCGTATTGCCTGTCGGCGTAGTACGTAAGGGCAATTCCATCGAGGGCCGTGGCGATACCGGTTCGTCGGCCCAGCTCTCGGTTGATCTGCAGGGCCGCCCGGTGCGTGTCGAGGGCCGCTTTGTATTTTTTTCGGCTTCGGTACACCTCCCCCAGGGCGACGAGGTTGATGGCCACGCCCGCTCGATCGTTCAGCTTTCGGTTGATCCGGATTGCGTGCCGCAGGGTTTGTTGGGCCTCTTGGTGGCGCCCCTCCCACTGATGCAACTCCCCAATATTGCTTAGATTGGCGGCAATACTAGACGGGTCGTTGATCTCGCGGTTGATCCGAAGCGCCTTCTGATATACGTCTAGGGCCTCCTGGTAGCGCTCCTGTCCCTTCAGCGCAATTCCGATGTTGTTGAGTGCGGCCGTTGCGCCCTCTTTGTCGTCTCGCGACCGGTGCAGTTTCAAGGCCTTGCGATGATAGCGGAGGGCCTCCGCGTACCGACCCTGACTCCGAAGCACGAGTCCAATGTTGTTCAGGTAGCTTGCCTCATCGTCCGGAAGGTCCAAGGTGCGAGCCAACTCCAGGGCTTCGCGGTAATTGCGCAGTGCTAGGTCGAACTGGCCGCGTTCGTCCTGCACATTACCGAGATTATTCAGCCCCTTTGCCACATTCTCCTGGTTGCCCAGGGTTCGGTGCAGTTCGATCGATTCCCGAAAGTGCTTTTGGGCCTGGTCGTACTGCCCCCGACGCCACTCGATGAGCCCGATGTTGTTGAGGAGGTTGGCGCCCTCTTCGCGGGCCCCGGCTGCCCGGGTTGCCGCGGCAGCCTCTCGAAAGGCAGCAAGGGCCTCCGAATAGTCGCCCGCCCGGTAATGCACCACCCCGATCTGGCCAATCGTTTTGGCGGCCTGGGTTGAGGATCCGGCCCTGAGGTAGAGCTGACGTGCCCGTTGATAGGCCTGAAGGGCCGAGGAGAACTCCCGCGCTGCTTCGAGGGAATCCGCTCGGGCAGCAACCGCATCCGCTTGCTGTCGTACCGAGGACGAATCGGAAGGCTGAGCGTGAAGGGGCAACGGGGGCCCTAATACTGCGAGACAAAGGATGCCCCCGAGGAGTGCCGTGGTCCACGACGAGTGGATAGGCATAGCGTAGTGAGGATGGGCAATAAAGTGCCAGACGACTGCAAAGGTCTGTTGACGATGTCTCCCGGCCGGGGGGTGGGGACCCGGAGTCGGGACGGCAGACAGATCCTTTTCTTCATCATTTTCGAACGTACAAATCATTTTCCATAATCCGAACCCTCCACGAGCCATTTCCGGGGTGTGCTGTCGTCTTCGAAAAACAAAGGCCCGTTTCCCGTTCTTCCCTGAGGCCGTCATAGCTCAAGGGGCGAGCATGCCCGTTCATCCATATTCAACACAGCGTGTTCACTTCAACCTCGGCCCGCTTCTCGCAGCTTGATTGATCGTTAGGACCGCTCTGTGCGATTGTGAGGGGGGGCGGGGGAATGCCATACACAGAGGTTCGGAGCGATGAGCGATTCCATGTCGTTGCAATAGCCCCAGCCGTGTAGAAAAGCAAACCAGACGCTCGTACCCTCGCCGACGGTGATGTTAGGGCGGCAGAGCCCCCGCAGATGTTCTGTTTGCCCCGGCCCTCGTTCCTTCTTGACAGGGATCCCAATGTTCAATCGTCTCGGCCTGAATCCTCGGGGGCAGTGCGCCGTACCTCATAGGTGCCCTTTGAGGCTGCCGCTGTTTTCTGTCCACTAAACTCCTTTCGGTCCACTGTGAGCTCCCTCGGATTCAATACGGGCTACATCGAAGAACTGTACAAGCAATACCTGGACGATCCCGACAGTGTGAGTGAGAGCTGGCGGGAGTTCTTTGCGGATTACCACCCGGACGCCTCGTTCGTCCCGACGACACAGACGACGGGCGATGGCGAGCCGACGGCCCCGCCGTCCGATCAGTCGACCGAGCCGGCTCCGGACGCAAAACCGGAGGCGCGCGAGGCGCCGTCGGAGCCCACTGGGGACGGGGCCGCGCCCGCCATCCGCGCCGCCTCGGCACCCTCCGTGGACGAGGACGAGGTGGAGGTACAGGCGCTTCGCGGCCCGGCAGCCAAGATCGTCGAAAATATGGAGGACAGTCTTGGCATCCCTACGGCCACCTCGGCCCGCACGATGCCGGTGAAGCTGCTCGATGAAAATCGGTCCCTCCTCAACGACTATCAGAAGCAGGTAGGGGGAGAGAAGGTGTCCTATACCCACATCATCGCCTATGCGCTGGTGCAGGGGCTCAAGAAGTACCCGGACATGAACACCACCTTCCGCCGGGATGAGGAGGGCACACCGCAGCACGTGAAGCCGGACCAGATTAACCTGGGCCTTGCGATCGACATTGAGCGGCGCGGCAAGCGGACCCTGCTGGTGCCCAACGTGAAAGACGCCGGCAGCCTTAACTTTGCCGAGTTTCTGGGCATCTACAACGACATCATCGCCCGGGCCCGAAATAACGACCTCGACCTGTCGGACTTTCAGGGCACGACGGCCACACTGACCAATCCGGGCATGATTGGCACGTCGATGAGTGTGGCGCGCCTCATGCCGGGGCAGGGCGTGATCGTGGGCGCCGGAGCCATTGGTTACCCGCCGGAGTATCGCGGCTACGATCCCGCGGTGGCGAGCAAGGCGGGCGTCTCTCCGGTCATGACGCTCACGTCCACCTACGACCACAGGGTCATCCAGGGCGCTACCAGTGGCGCGTTCCTCAACTACATGGAGGAACTGCTGATGGGCGACCACGACTTTTACCACGAGCTGTTCGGCGACCTGGGCGTGCCGTACCAGCCGTACAGCATGGCTACCGATTCGACGCCGCAGCTCGGCCAGTCCGCGCCGCAGGACGAGCTCGACATGACCGAGAAGCAGGCGGCGGTGCTCCAGTTGATCCGTGCGTACCGCGTACGGGGACACCTGCAGGCCGACACCAATCCGCTGGGGTACGAGTGGCAGTACCACGAGGAACTGGACCCGGCCTCGTACGGCCTCACGATTTGGGACCTGGATCGCGAGTTCATCACCGGTGGACTGGGCGGAGAGGAGAAGCTCCCGCTCCGCGAAATCTTGTCCATTCTGCGGAAGGCCTACACCAGCAAGGTGGGCACGGCCTTTATGCACATTTCTGATCCCGACGAGAAGGACTGGATCCAGAACCGGATTGAGCCGATGCGGAACGCGGAGCCGCCCTCGGAGGAGGAACGCCACCGCATCGTGCAGAAGCTCAACGCGGCGGAGGCCTTTGAGCGCTTCCTGCACACCAAGTACATCGGTCACAAGCGGTTCTCGCTGGAGGGGGCGGAGACGATGATTCCCCTCATCGATACGCTGCTGTCCGACGCCGCCGATGCGGGCGTTGAGGACGTGGTGATGGGCATGGCGCACCGCGGCCGCCTCAACGTGCTGGCCAACATTATCGGCAAGCCCTACGAGGAGATCTTCTCCAAATTCGAGGGCAACATCGACCCCAACACCACGCAAGGGTCGGGCGACGTGAAGTATCACCTGGGCGCGGGCGGCTACGTGACCTCGCCCAATGGCAATAAAATTGAGGTCTCGCTGGCCTCGAACCCCAGCCACCTGGAGGCGGTGAACCCGGTGGTGGAAGGCATGTCGCGCGCCAAGCAGAACCTGCTACGCGACAAGCATCCGGAGGCGACGGAGGATGACTACCACGACGCCGTAATGCCCTTCCTCATCCACGGAGATGCGGCCTTCTCCGGGCAGGGCGTAGTGGCGGAGACCCTCAACCTGAGTAAGCTGCGCGGCTACACGACCGGCGGCACGGTCCACCTGGTCATCAACAACCAGATTGGCTTTACGACGCCGCCGGGCGATGCCCGTAGCTCGACGTATGCGACGGACCTGGCCCGCGCCATCGAGGCGCCCATCTTTCACGTCAACGGCGACGATCCGGAGGCGTGCGTGCGCATCGCTCGCCTCGCGTTCGAGTACCGGCAGCGGTTCAACAAGGACGTGGTGATCGACATGATGTGCTACCGCGTCCACGGCCACAACGAGGGAGATGAGCCGACCTTCACGCAGCCGCTCCTCTACGAGAAGATCGAGGAGAAGCGCTCCCCGCGGAAGCTTTACACCGAGATGCTGCTGCGCCGCGGCGACATTGAGCCGGACGAGGCCGAGCAGATGCTCGACGACTACCGGGGGCGCCTGCAGGAGGCCTTCGACCGTACGAAGGACCTCGAGGAGAAGGATGCCGACGAGGCGCTCGAGCAGCGCATTCAGCGGAAGGGGGACCGGCGCCTGCCCGAGGTCGATACGGGCACGAAGCCCGAGTACCTGGAGCGCGTGGTGGAGGTGCTCACCAACTTCCCCGACGACTTCAACGTCCATCCCAAGTTGAAGCGCCAGTTCGACAAGCGCGACGACCTCTTCTACGACCAGGAGCGCATCGACTGGGCCTTTGCCGAGGCGCTCGCGTTTGGGTCGCTGCTGCAGGAGGGGACGCGCGTGCGCCTCAGCGGGCAGGACTCGCGCCGCGCCACCTTCAGCCAGCGGCACGCCGTGCTCATCGACCAGGAGACCGGGGAAGAGTATACGCCGCTCAACAACCTGAGCGACGACCAGGCCCGGCTGCTCATCTACGACAGCCTGCTGTCCGAGTACGCCGTGGCTGGGTTCGAGTACGGCTACTCGGTGATGGACTCCGACGCGCTGGTGTGCTGGGAAGCACAGTTTGGCGACTTTGCGAACGGCGCGCAGCTGGTTTGGGACCAGTTCGTGAGTGCGGCGGAAGAGAAGTGGGGGCAGACCTCCAGCCTCGTGGCACTGCTGCCCCACGGTTATGAAGGACAGGGGCCGGAGCACTCCTCCGCCCGTCTGGAGCGCTACCTGCAGCTCTGCGCCGAGCAGAACATGATTGTCGCCAACTTCTCGACGCCGGCCAACTATTTCCACGCTCTGCGCCGGCAGGTGAAGCGCGACATTAACAAGCCGCTCATCATCATGACGCCGAAGAGCCTGCTGCGTCATCCGAAGTGCGTCTCGACGCCCCAGGAACTGGCTGAGGGCGGTGTGCAGGAGGTCATTCCGGCGGAGACGGACCCCGCCGACACCACGCGCCACATTCTCTGCAGCGGCAAGGTGTACTACGACCTCGTGAAGGCACTGGAGGACGACGACCGGCGCGACGAGATTGCAATCACGCGGCTGGAGCAGTTCTATCCGTTCCCGGACGCCGAGCTTACGGCCGAGCTGGAACGCTATGCCGACGTCAACGAGACGGTGTGGGTACAAGAGGAGCCGCAGAACATGGGCGCCTGGACGTTTGTCGAGTCTCGCCTCGACGCGCTACTGGACGACGTGCACGGCCACTGCGAGCAGCGGATTCAGTACGTGGGGCGACCCGCCAGCGCCAGCCCGGCTACCGGCTCCGCCAAGGTGCACGACCGCGAACAGGAGCACCTCGTGAATGACGCGATTGATGTCAGCTAGAGACACTTGCATTCTCGACGTTGCCTATCGTCTCCCTGAATCCCCTTTGCTTGTGTGAAAAGTAGGGACGACCGGGGGCCGAGTGAAACGAGGTCATGCTGCCTCAGTGCCGGTCGTCCCTACTCTAGGTCAGGCCTCGACAAGAAGGCTCCCTATTCCGACTGTTGAGGCGATTCCGGCTTCTCAAAGACCATAAAGTGCTGCCGGGGAAGCATCTCCTTGGTGGCCACCCACTCCAGGCCCACGGCGGCCATCTCCTTTTTTGACTGCGCCTCCGACATTTTGTGGAGGCGCTTGATCGGGATGTTCGGGTCTTCCTTCCGGTACTCCACCAGGTAGACGCGCCCGCCGGGGACGAGGGCCTCTACGAGTCCGTTCATCATCTCGCGCGGATGGGAAAACTCGTGGTAGGCGTCCACCATGAGCACTGCGTCGATCGAGTCGGCCGGCAGCTTCGGGTCCTGTACGGTGCCGCGGACGAGCGACACGTTATCGATGCTGCGGTCCTGTATGCGCTGCCGCATGATGCTCAGCATCTCCGGCTGGATGTCGACCGCGAACACGCGCCCGTCCGGCACCCGCTCAGCGATGCGGAACGTCATGTAGCCGGTGCCCGCCCCGATGTCGGCCACCACGTCGGTCGGATCCAATTTCATGCTGTCGAGGACGAGGTCGGGCCGCTCCTTCGTCTTGCGTTCGGGCCGTTCCAACCACGCGGCGCCACGGTGCCCCATCACCTGCGAGATCTCGCGCCCCATGTAGACCTTCCCGATTCCGTTCCGGCTCGGCTCTTTTTGGGTATAGACGCCGGACGTGTCGCTGCTAGCGCCCGGCGGAGACTCGGGGGATTGGCTTCCGGCGGCGGGCACAAGGAGCAGACTCACGCTGAGGAGTAGCACACCGCTCAGAAGCGGTCGAAGGGAAACATGGACTGACATGGCAGCAGAGGGGGTTGAGGCTGGAAGCCATTCACCCCAATCAGACGACTCGGCCGGTTCCACGGTTGGTAACGAGCCTGAAATCATTGCCCGGACCGCCCCCTCCCGTTCGTTTACTGCCTCTTTCCTTTCTCCCTTCGCCCAAACAAGGAGGCTACTGTGGCACTCCGTTCGCCTCCAGCGCGGCCTCCTCTTCCTGAATCCAATTCGTCAAGTAGTGGGTGGCCACGTAAAAGAGGGGCGTGTCGAGTGCGGCGATGCCGATCTTGAAGACGTACTGCCCGAACACGATGCCCTGCCACGTTTCGAAGCCAAGGGGGGAAGTGCCGGGATTGCCGTCTACTTCCGGCCAGATGACGAGCGCGATGGTGACGACCATGATCGTGTCGACCAGTTGGCTGAAGAAGGTGGAGCCGTTGTTGCGAATCCACATGTACTTCCCGCCCGTGAGCTTGCGCCAGAACTCGAAGATCTGCACGTCGATGAACTGGGACGTGAGGTACGCGATCATGGAGCCGAGCACGATGCCGGGCAGCAGCCCAAACACCGAGTTGAAGGCCTCCCCACTTACAGGAGACTGCGCGTAGGTAGGGGCGGCATTCGCGATCCACACTACGATGGTGATGAACACGCTCACTACGAAGCCCGCCCCGACGACCGTATTCGCGCGCTTCCGGCCGTAAATCTCTGAGATGAGATCCGTGGCCAGAAACGTGACCGGATACGCGATGATGCCGCACGAGAGCTCCTGTCCAAACAGGACGAAGAACTTGCTCGCGATGGCGTTGGTGATGACGAGTGCCCCGATGAAGATGCCGGCCAGCACCGTGAAGGCCCGTTCGGCACGGGAGGGGTCGGCGTTGCGGAGCCGGTCGAGGTCGTGCGCCCGGAAGGTCACGTCGGGCTCGGCGGTCTCGGTTGCAGAATCGGACACGGGCAACGGGGGCGGCTGTGGATGAAAAGTCTCACAGTCTCCAAAACCGGAGGTGCCCGGTTCGTTTCCTGGATGCTCCATTCGTAACGGAAACAATGCGACCGGGACATTTCCCCATCCCCATACGCGCACAGCTGTATCGTCAACCGAAAGACAACGCTTCTCAGCGACCGCCTCTGATCTGTGGCGTGATACGTGAGGCGTGATACGTGAGGCGCGAAGATGCTACTCACGCCACCTCACGTATCACGGATTCACGCGTATGTCGGTGCTTTGCTCTCTTTCATTGAAGCAGGAGATTTACGCAGTCACAGCCGTTTCCTCCGCCAGCACGTACTGGTGATAGGCCGTATACGATGTCATGAGGAGGACGAGGGCCACGACGGGCATGACAAGGGAGGAGACCGGGTCGCCCACCATGAGGTGGCTGATAAAGGCGGCGATGAAGTCGAAGGTAAACCCGGCGTATGCCCACTCTTTTAGCGAGCGGGGAAGTGGAATGAGCAGGATTGCTGCTCCCACGAGCTTAGCAATGCCGAGGAGGATGTGGAAGTAGTCGGGGTATCCCAGCCGTTCGATGGTCTGCGCAGGAGCGTCGGCAATGAAATACATCGTCCCGGAGAACGCGGCAAATAGTGCGATGAGGCCGGTAGCACCCCAGTAGAGATACTTGGAATTCATCGTGTGAGTCGAGGTTGTGGAGACGTATTGTGGTGGAAGGAAGATGGGCCGTTCTCCGCCCAGCAAAAGCAGTCGTCAGTGGAAAGGAGAACGCGGTCGTTACATGCCCTGCGCCAGATTCCAGTACGGAAGGACGGCGTCCTCAATGTATCCCTTAACGCCGTCGCGGCCCGTCATTTCCAGCCACACAGGGCCTCCGCTGGATGACACCTCTAGCGTGAAGTGAAAGAACGGGCAGCACAGGCGCTCGCGAGAGACGAACACACCGGCGGCCTGTACTACATCCGTTTCTGCAGGCAACTGAAAAGCATACCCGTCGGGCAGCTCTTGAAGATCGACAATCTGACCGAAGAGGGCATTCGACACTCGACGGTGGTCCTCCTGGTGCTCGTCGTCGATCGCCGACGGATCGCAGGCAATCGGAGGGGACTCGTTCATGAATCGTTACTAGTTTATGGTCATTGTTCGATAATTCGACAACTGTAAAACAGAAGCACGAAGTGTGTTTCCTGAAGTGATCGGGGGGCGATGCGCCCACCGAGCGTGTGCAAGTGGTTGGGCAGGAAGGGGCTCTCCGCCTCGGTTGTCTGATCGGTTTTCGGCGGGAAATTTGCGGATACTGGGGGAGGGAGGCACAGCACTGCGTGCTGCGGTCGTGCCTCCCCCGAACAGTCTTTCGGGGCCGACGTAGTCTGTAGGTTGCTCACAACTTCGTGAGGCGAAGCGTCGGCACCGGGGCGCTTAGCCCCCTCCCTCACGGTCATGATGGTATCGTCCGTTCTTCCTGCATCAACCTCACTCCGCGTAGATGTCCGTTCCCCCCACGTCGAAGCTTGCGATCAAGACGGACTACCGACCGATCGAACATTACGGCCTGATTGGCGACATGCACACGGTTGCTCTTGTAAGCAAGGGGGGGTCGATCGACTGGTGCTGCTTGCCCCGGTTTGACGGACCCAGCGTCTTTGCTCGTCTTCTGGATGCTGAAAAGGGGGGGCATTTTCAGATCAAGCCCCAGACGGACACGATGACGACCAAGCAGTTTTACTGGCCGGAGACCAACGTGCTAGTGACGCGCTTTCTGTCGGGGGAAGGAGTGGGTGAGGTCTGCGACTTTATGCCAGTGACGGGCCGCGCCAACGATCCGCGGCACCGCCAGATCATCCGCACGGTGCGGGCGGTGCGCGGCACTGTCGTCTTCCAAATCGACTGCCAGCCGGCGTTCAATTACGCACGCGACGAGCACGAAACGGAACTCATTCGGGAGGGGGCCTGCTTCCGCACGTCGGACCATGCGTTGAATCTGGCTGCGGCCGTCAACCTGCAGAAGCATCGGGACGGCGTGAGGGGCGACGTCACGCTGAACGAGGGCGAGAGTACGACGCTCGTGTTGCGCGACATTGAGCCAGGGGGGCGCTGCGTGCGCACCCTTTCGCCCGAAGAGGCCGACCAGGCCTTCCGCGACACCGTGCAGTACTGGCGCGACTGGCTCTCGCAGAGCACCTACACCGGCCGCTGGCGCGAGATGGTGCACCGGTCGGCCCTCACCCTTAAGCTGCTCACCTACGAGCCCACCGGGGCCATCGTGGCGGCGCCCACCTGCAGCCTGCCCGAAGACATTGGTGGCGAGCGGAACTGGGACTATCGGTACACCTGGATTCGGGACGCCACCTTTACCCTCTATGCGTTCCTGCGCATCGGATTTACGGAGGAGGCCCGCAACTTTATCGACTTTCTGTCGCAACTCTACACCGAGGAGGCGGCCGGAAAGGGGCCCCTGCAGGTCATGTACGGCATTGATGGGCGCACGGACCTGACCGAAGAAACGCTAGATCACCTGGAAGGCTACCGAAACTCCGCGCCCGTTCGCATCGGCAACGGGGCCTACGACCAGCTCCAGCTCGACATCTACGGGGAGCTCATCGATGCCATCTACCTACACGACAAGTACGGCGTCCCAATCTCCTACGAGACCTGGCAGTCGGTGCGTACCTTCGTGAACTGGGTCTGCGACAACTGGGACCAGACCGACGAAGGGGTGTGGGAGGTGCGAGGGGGACAGCAGCACTTTTTGTATTCAAAGCTCATGTGCTGGGTAGCTGTGGATCGAGGGCTGCGCCTGGCCCGCAAGCGTTCCCTTCCAGCCGATGAGCCGCGGTGGCGGGCGTGCCGGAACGAGATCTACGAGGCCATTATGACCCGGGGATGGAATGAGGAGCGAGAAGCCTTTACTCAGACGTTTGGGGGGGAGGCGCTGGATGCGTCGACCCTCATGATGCCCCTGGTGCGCTTTATCTCGCCGGGCGACGATCGGCTTCTCAAGACCCTGGATGCAACCCTCGCCTCGCCCGACGACGGGGGACTGGTGTCCAATGGGCTCGTCTACCGCTACGACGCGCACGAGACCAACGATGGGATGGACGGAGCAGAGGGCACGTTCAACATCTGCACGTTCTGGCTCGTGGAGGCCCTCACGCGGGCCAGCGAGGCGGATCCATCTCGTTTGGAAGACGCACGCCTCGTGTTTGAGCAAATGCTCGGCTATGCCAATCACCTGGGTCTCTACGCCGAAGAGACGGGCACCCACGGCGAGGCCCTGGGCAATTTCCCCCAGGCGTTTACGCACCTCGCGCTCATTAGCGCTGCCTACAACCTCGATCGCACGCTGGACGGGCAGTGATTGTGGGTACACTTCTTGCAGACTCCCCCAATCGTAACGTCTGTGCCTCCGGCTCTACCGAGAGGCGTACGGGTCTCTCGTTCGACTATCGCACTCGCTCCGCAATTTCGCTCTTCCTATGCCCGACGTCGAACACGCTCACACCTTCAGCTTCGACGAGCTTCGGAATACTGTCCAGTCGTCCGAAGGGCCGGTCCTAATCGACTTTTGGGAGCCGCGGTGCACCGCCTGTCGGGCCACGCTCGATACGATCGACCGTCTCGCCTGTCGGGTCAGTGGGCATGGCGTAGTGGGGACGTTCAACGTGCACGAGAATCCGGAAGCGGCGCGTTCGCTAGGGGTGGAGACCGTGCCCACGCTCATTGTGTTTCGGGATGGGGAAGTCGAGTCGGTGTTGCAGGGGGCCGAGAAAATACAAAACTTCGTTGACCGGATCGACGAAGAGGTCTTCTTTGGTAATCCGCCGACGTGTGAGACGTAGGGAGAAAGGGAAGGGCGAATGCTGAAGGCCCCCTCAATGCGTTGGTTCTCCAACCGTCCATGCAGTTCTTGTTCGCCCCGATGCAGTCTTGAGTGGGGGGCGTTGCCAGCCGGTTCTCCGGCTGGATGTGGAAGCGACGGGAGGCAGGTTCAGCCACTATGGCGTTGGAGCTGGCAACGGCCCGTGGGGTTGTGCGTACGAGGGTTTCTCCCTACGTTGGCTCCTAGCGGTGCGGGCAACAGCCCTCTCGTCGCGATGCAATGTGGTCGGCCTCGTCAACTCGAAGGCTCCACACAGGATTGGAGATCGGACCGCTTCTGTCCTCCCACACGCTCTGTTTGTCAAAACGACGCTTCCCTGACCATGCAAATCGGAATGATCGGACTCGGCAAAATGGGCGCGAACATGTCGCGCCGCCTCCTGCAGGACGGCCACGAGGTGGTCGGCTTCGACCTCGACGCAGAGGCCGTTCAGGAGCTTGAGGAGGACGGGGCCCACGGCGCGACCGAGCTCGACGCTCTCGTCGACCAGCTTGACCCGGCGCGCGTGTGCTGGATGATGGTGCCGGCGGGCGACCCGGTGGATGCCACCATCGACGACCTGCTTCCGCAACTTGAGGACGGGGACATTCTCGTGGACGGCGGAAACTCAAATTACAAAGATACGCTTCGCCGGGCCGAGCGCGTACAAGAGGCTGGCCTGCACTACGTGGACGTGGGCACCTCCGGCGGCGTGTGGGGCCTGGAGGAAGGGTACAGCATGATGGTGGGGGGAGCGGAGGCCGCCGTCGACGTGCTCCGTCCGGCCCTCGAAACGCTCGCGCCGGGGCCGGACAAGGGCTGGGGCCACATGGGCGAGGTGGGCAGTGGGCACTTCGTCAAGATGGTGCACAACGGCATTGAGTACGGCGTCATGCAGGCCTATGCCGAGGGCTTCGACATCATGCACGCGAAGGAAGAATTCGATCTGGACCTGAAGCAGGTGGCGGAGACGTGGCGCTTCGGGAGCGTGGTGCGCTCGTGGCTGCTGGACCTGACGGCTCGCGCACTGGACGACGATCAGGAGCTGCCCGACGTCGCGCCGTGGGTCGACGACTCGGGGGAGGGCCGTTGGACGGTGAAGGAGGCCATCGACCTCGACGTGCCGGCCCCGGTGATCACCGATGCGCTCATTTCGCGGCTCGACTCCCGCGTGGAAGACTCCTACACGCATAAGCTCCTCGCTGCCATGCGCAACCAGTTCGGCGGGCATGACGTCAAGAGCAGTGACGAGTGACGAATTGCGAATGTCGAATTGGACCGACCGCACCGTCGTCACTCCCCGCTCCCCATTCGCAATTCGAAATTCGCAGTTCGATCATGCCACAGATTCAGCCGCACCTGTTCGTCATCTTCGGCGCCACGGGCGATCTCACGAAGCGCAAGCTCATTCCGGCGCTCTATCATCTCATGCAAGATGAGGATGTGGCCCGGCGCTGCGTGGTGTTGGGCGCGGCTCGCTCCGACTGGTCGGACGAGCAGTTTCGAACGTCGGCACAAGAGGCCCTTCGTGAAAAAGGATACTCCGAGGAGGCAGTGTCGACGTGGTGCACCCGCAACCTCTTCTATCAGTGCCTCGGCGACGACGGCGACGACTACGCCGCCCTGGGGGATCGTATCGATCAGCTGGAGCGTCACCTCGACCTGCCCGGCAATCGGGCCTTCTACCTGTCGCTCCCCCCGAGCATTTACGGGCCTGCGGTTGAGGGGCTTGGGGAGGCTGGGCTGAGTGAGAGTCCCGGCTGGACGCGGGTGGTGGTCGAGAAGCCGTTCGGATACGACCTGCCCTCGGCCAAAAAACTGAATGAGACCGTCCACCGCCACTTCGATGAGGATCAGGTCTACCGCATCGACCACTACCTCGGCAAGGAGACGGTGCAGAACCTGATGGCCTTCCGGTTCGGCAACGCGATTTTTGAGTCGCTCTGGAATCGGGAGCACATCGAGCGCATCGAGATTACGGTGGCGGAGGGTCTGGGTGTGGGGGGACGCGGCGGGTACTACGACCAGTCGGGCCACGTGCGCGACATGGTGCAGAACCACCTGACCCAGCTCCTTACGCTCGTCGCCATGGAGCCGCCGTCGAGCATGGATGCCAATGCCATCCGGCAGGAGAAGGTGAAAGTGCTCAATGCCGTTCAGCAGCCGAATCCGGAGACCGACGTCGTCTTCGGCCAGTACCAGTCCGGTACGGTGGAGGGGGAGTCCGTCTCAGGCTACCGCGAGGAGCCGGACGTGCCCGATGACTCGACGACTGAGACGTTCGCGGCCCTGCGCCTCAACATTCCCAACTGGCGGTGGCAAGGGGTGCCGTTCTATCTGCGCACCGGCAAGCGGCTGCCCACGAAACTCACGCAGATTGCCGTCCGCTTCGAGGGGGCGCCCGTCTCTCTCTTTCAAACCGATGGACAGCCGTGCATTCCGCAGGGGGCCGACTGCGAGGCGCGCTCCAACGAGCTGCTCATCACCCTGCAGCCGGACGAGGGATTCGACCTCCGCTTCGAGGTGAAGGCGCCCGGCGACAACGGCAACGGCACGATGAACCTGGAGACTCAGCAGCTGAGCTTTTCCTACCAGGATGCTTTCGGCCCGGTGCCTGATGCCTACGAGACGCTTCTCCGCGACATTATCGTGGGAGACCCCACGCTCTTTGTGCGGGGAGACGAGGTGGAGGCCTCGTGGCAGCTCTACAGTCCCCTGCTGGATGCGGAGCGGCCGGTGCACCCGTACGCGGCCGGCACCTGGGGCCCCGAGGCCGTCGATCGCTTGTTGTCCAACTGGACATCGGGGGCTCGTGAGCGCGTGCCCCAGCGGGCAGCGGAGGGAGCGTAAGCGACGCCCGTTGCAAGTCGGGGGGGCGAAACGATCAGGCTCGTCAAGAGTGCGCGCTCCCACCCCCGCGCCGGTTTCTTTGTCCCCGTCTTCCGTTGTTCGCCATGCCGCACACCCGCCGCCGATTTCTTCGCCTCGGAGCTACCGCCGCTGCCGCTCTTGCGACGACGTCCTGGACGGGGCGTGTCGCGGCAGGTGCCTCCCCGGCGGAGTGGCAGACGGCGCCGTCCCTGCCCGGGCGCATGCAGGAGGTGTATTGCACGACCTGGAACGAGCAGATCGTCGTCGCGGGCGGCCTCCGTTCCGGGCCTGACAGCAACCGGAAATTTGCGACACTGTCGGACACGGCGCTGTTCGACCCGGCGACCGATACGTGGCGCGAGGGGCCTAACCTGCCCGCTCCGCGCCACCACATCGTCCTGGCGACGGCGAACGAGACCGTGTACGGCTTCGGAGGATTTGTCGGCGAGTCGCTGCAAAACGGCTTTCAGTTTCGGGACGACATGTATGCCTTCGACGGGGAGGAGTGGACGCGGGTCGGATCCATGCCCGTTCCGCTCGGGGAGACCGTGGCCCTCGCAGTCGACGATCGAATTCACCTCGTGACTGGGAGCCTGCACGGAGCGGATACGCAGGGCGGGACGGGCCGGCATCTCGTCTATGATCCGTCGACCAATGACTGGAGCGAGGCGGCACCCGCGCCCACTGCTCGCAGCAGTGCCACCGGGGCCGTCCTCGACGGACACCTGTACGTGGCCGGCGGCCGAACCCCCACGAACGGACTCACCAATCTGGGAGCGCTGGAGCGCTACGATCCGGACGCCGATGCCTGGACGGAATGTCGCCCCCTGCCTCAACCGTCCGGGGGGCTCGCGGGGGCGGCCCTCGACGGCACGCTCTACGTGTTCGGGGGCGAGTACTTCGACGGAGCGGGCGGCGTCTATGAGCACACGTGGGCTTACGACCCGCAGGCCGACGACTGGACCGAGCAGCCTCCTATGCCCACGCCGCGCCACGGCCTGGCCGGGACCGCACTCGACGATCGCGTCTTCGCCATCGGCGGCAACACCGCCGCGGCCATCGGCGCGGCCACGGCCGATACCGTCGAAACGCTCATTCCCGACGCAGACTGATGGTCTACTGCCGCTTCTTCGTACGGAGACCCCTCGTGGGCGGGCGTCGATGCGAGGGAGGCTTCAAATCCGGCGATTCTGATTCACCAACGACATGATCTGTCATGACAATTGACGTCTACGCCGACATTGCCTGCCCCTGGTGCTACGTGGGCCGCGCTCGGCTACAGCAGGCCCTGACACAACGCTCCGACGTGGAGGCAACGCTCCGATGGCGTCCCTTCCAGCTCCAGCCCGACATGCCGACCGAGGGGCGCGACTTCCGCACGGTCCTCGCGAACAAGTTTGGCAGCTGGGAGCGTGCTCAGCAGATGTTCGAGCGCATTCGGGAGCTGGGGGCGGAGGAGGGGCTCACGTTCGACTTCGAAGCGATCGAAGCGGCCCCGAACACCGCCGAGGCACACCGGCTCGTACTGTGGGCGGAAGAGCAGGGCGCGGGCGACGCCATGGCCACTGCTCTGTTTCGGGCCTACTTCTCGGAGGGACGGAATGTCTCGACCCGCGACGTGCTGGTTGATTGCGCCGCAGAGGTCGGGTGCGATCCGGATGAGGCCCGTACGATGCTGAACGGCGATGCGTACGTCGAGGCGGTGCGCGAGAGTCAAGAACGGGCCCAGCGCCGCGGAATCACCGGCGTGCCCTGCTACGTGTTCAACGAGGAGCACGCGGTGACGGGGGCGCAGCCGACGGAGGTATTCGTCGAGGCGATCGACGCCCTCAACACTGCCTCGACGAGCGAGTAAAGGCAAGCGGGATTGGTAAGAATGTTTGCAGACGTTCCCTCAAATTATGGGTATGATATCTTTTTGCATTTAGGAAGTTTTTGTGGGGTGTTTCAACTCTTCTGGAGAGGGGCGCTGAACGTGAGTCAACAACGTCCCTAGAAGCGATCTCGTCGTGCCATTGCCCAGCCCGTCTGCCTCATGCAAACTGAAGTGGGGGCAGGAGCGTTTGGAGGCACGGTCTTCGCTTGAAAGACGGGTGCCCGATTCTTTCGGAGTCATTTTGTAGTACGTATTTCCTGGACACGACCGTTTGGCAAAGGGGTACAGGGAGGGCCGGACGACGACTTCGGAATGGCATTTCTTTCCCTTTGACCTGCTCGCACGTCTTTGTTTTCTGCTAATGAAAGATGATCGCACGGATCTTTGGTCGGATGAATCGGAGCTCTCGCAGGAGAAGGGGGGGGCCACAGCCTCTGTTCCCAGCACCGCGGCAGCGGCGCAAGAGGTCGATGAGGACGACCTTGAGACGGCCCTCAATGCGGTCGTTCACGACAGCCTTGCGCCCATCCTCGTCGGGCTGAGCACGCTATATCTTGTGCAGATGGTCACGCACATGCTGCTGCTCTCCCGGCCGAATGCCGTCTACATCTCGATGCTCGCGGCCGCCTCGTCGGTGATTCTCCTCCTGCTGCGCATTGTGCTTACGGGGGTCACGCCGGAGAGCGATCGAGTGTATGTCTTGAGCGCCCTGACGTTTGTTATTGCATTGACGAATACCCTCTGGTCGCAAGTGCTGACCAAAGAGGTGGAGGTGGTGGTCATGGCCCTTCTGCTGGTGGGAACGGGGTTCGTATTTTTGTCGAAATGGTGGTTTACGGCCGTCCTGGCAGTGTCGTTGTTTAGCTGGCTCCTCGTGTCCGGACTGGTCCACGCACCGGAGGCGCTCTTTTTTCCGGCCATCGGGCTTTCTGGGGCGGCAGCTCTGGCGACCATGATGCACGTGGTGCGCCGGCGGACCAACCGGCGCGCCGAGCGGCTCCGGCGAGCGACCGAGCAACAGCAGGAGGCCCTTGCGCAGGCACTCATGGTCAAGGAGTATCAACAACGGCAATTGGAGAAGTCCGAAGAGTCCTTACAGGATGCGCTTGGCGACCTTCAACAGACCAAGAAGGCGCTCGAACATCGTGAGCAGGAGCTGTCCCGAACGGTGGAAGAGTTGACCGTAGCCAAAGAGAAAGCCGAAGAGGCCAGCCAACTCAAATCCGCTATGCTTGCCAACATGAGCCACGAGGTCCGGACGCCCCTCACCTCCATTTCGGGATTTGCGGAGGTGCTCACGGAGGAAGCCAGTGGGCAGGAAAAGCAATTTGCCGCTATGATCCACGAGAACAGCAAGCGATTGCTCGACACCCTGAGTTCAGTCCTTCGCCTCTCGAAGCTGGAGGCTGGGAAGCAAAACCTGCATCTGGAGTCGGTGGATCTTGTCGAAGAGGCGGAGGCCATTGTCACCGAGCAGGCTGAGCGGGCCGACAACGCGGGCATCACTCTTCAGCTCGACCTCTGTGAACAGTGTGCCTGTGTGTTGGACCCGGGGGCAGTGCAACGCATCCTGCGGAATCTCGTCGGAAATGCCATCAAATTTACGGAGGACGGCGGTGAGGTGGCGGTGCGAGTCGCTCGCGTCCACCGGGGCTCCGATGCCGATCAAGCCGAGGCGTCCTTCACGCATGCGCGAGTGGAGGTAGAGGATACTGGGCCGGGCATGAGCGAATCGTTTCAGGAAAGCATGTTCGAGGCGTTCCGGCAAGAATCGGAGGGCCCCCGTCGCACGCACAAAGGGAGTGGATTGGGCCTATCGATTACGAAAGAGCTGGTCGAGCTTCTGCACGGAGACATCACAGTTGAGAGCGAGCTAGGGGTGGGCACCCGTTTCACGATTCATCTGCCGCGTCATCCAGAGTCGGAGACTTCCGACGGGGCGACATCCGGGGCCGCCGCGTACACGAACGGCCGGGAGCACCGCGAGAATGCGCACGCATCCGCCGAGACCGACCCCGGCGAGTAGGGACGGCCCATCCATTCATATCATAGCTCCCCCCGATCCCAGGTCGTGAAATGGTCTGTAGCGCCAATGGACGCCAACGGCGCTAGGGAAGCCGTTTCAGGCAGCGCAGAACGGAGCGCGGTCTCCCCGACGAAGGGCTCCTTTCGGCACCCGACGCCTATCTCAGGGCATGGCGTTACAGTCGGATCGTATAGGTGAGCTTGGCGGCCGTCTCGGCACTCCGTGGAGAGAGGTGCCCGTCAATGGAGCGCCAGTTGTGGGTGTAGACGAGATAGAGGTCGCTTCCGGGCTCCAGAATCCACCGGAGGCGAGCAAAGAGGCCGAGGCGGTCGCTCAGGTTGTCGTATTGCAGCTGGGAGGTGATGGCGAGGTTGGGCGTCAGGTCCACGTTGCCCTCGAAGCGCAGGAGGTGCGTTCGAAAGTCGCCCTCCGCTAGGTTGACCCGGCGGTGTGCCCAGTTGACGCTGGCATTGAGGCCGGGGAGGGGGCGTACGGTGGTCCCGAGGGACAGCCGGGTGCGCGTGCCGGACCAGAAGCCGCCGTAGCCGAACTCGGCCTCGCCCGACACGGTGCGGTACGCCGCCGTTTCGGCCTCCGTTTCCATTCCCCACGTTGGGTAAGTTCCGGTCGGAAGAAGGATGCTGCCGTCTCGCAGAATGTCGAACGACTCGTTGAGGCGCTCGAAGTTGCGTTCAACCTCCACCTCTACCCGATCTCCGGTTGTGAAGAACAGCTCCAACGGCGTCAGGGTGAAGTTGACCGTCTGCGGCTCCAGGGCAAGATCCGTCAAGTACTCGAAGTCGGCGACGAACTGAATTTCACGGACGACGGCGTTGGTTTCGAATACCGGGTTGTATCCGATAGTGGGCTGGAGACGGCGAAAGCTTCGGCGACGGACGAATCCCACTGCGGGGTCGTACGCATTGCCGAATTCCCGGTACGACATATGGCCAAACCACGGCTGGTTCGGGTAATTGAGGCGGAGCCCGCGGGTAGTGCGATGGCCCCAACTCGACGTGTCGGATTTCAGCGGAGCGTTGTGCCAGACGAAGAAGGCCTGGAACTGGAAGTTCTGATTGCCGAACAGCGAGGAGGTGCTGAGCTCCATGTCCGCCCCCAGCGTGTGCCGGTTGTCGAGGCGCGCGAACCGTTCCCCTTCCGCTTCAGTGGCCCGGCGCGTATAGAGCACGCCCACCTGACTTTCACTGCCGACGTTGCGCACGGCCCGTGCCACGGTGAAGTCTTCACGGGGCCACGAGGTGGTGTCCGACACGACATTGTCCGTCGACCGGGTTCGCACTTGAAAAAGCCCGACGTTGTAGCGCCCCATCCGCCCGTTCATCCGCGCCCCGGCGAGGATAGGAACGGGACTTCCGTCCACGAGTCCGATCCGCCGGCTGAAAAAGGGATACTGCGCGCTGCGCGGGGCAAAGTCGAATACGCTGGAGCCCTCCAGGAAGAAGTCTCGCTTTTCGGGGAAGCGGAGCGGAAACCGAGTCAGGTTAACCCGTCGCTGATCCACTTCCACCTCGGCAAAGTCGGTGTTGACGGTGAGGGCCGTCCGGAGGCTGGGCGTAAACGCGTAGGAGAGGTCGCCCCCGACATCGGCCGTCCCGTCGGTGGATCGGCCCGAGTCGGTCCACGAACGGCTTCCCTTCGCGAGCCCGAAGGGGGTTACGTCGAGCCCGACTCCCGATGATTCCGCTCCGACGTTGCGGAGCGTGCCCATGTGTTGGGGCCGGAAGATGCCTTCGTCGCGTTCGTGCCCGGCCCACAGAATTTCTTCGTTCTCGACCCGGAGCGTGCGCTGCACGTTGAACCCCCAGGTGGTCTGCGTTGGGTCGAATTGAAGCGTCCGAAACGGAATGCGAATCTCGGCCGTCCAGCCGTCCTCATGGCGACGCGTCTCGACGGTCCAGATGCCGTCCCACGACTTGTTGAGGCTAGAGCCCTGGCCGGAGGAGAGCAGGCCGTCGCCCCGCAGGCCCAGCGGATTCGTTTCGAAGAAGTAGGCGTTGCGGCCGTCGTTATAGGGATCGAGGGTCCACATGAGCCGGTCGTCGGAGCCCAGCGAGGCGTCCCGACGCAACTGGTAGGCTCGAATCGCGTCCGGGTCGCTGTAGAAGAGGGTAACCCCGAGGTAGAGGGCCGTTTCTCCGTAGAGGACCCGGATCGCTGTCCGTTCCGATGGGGGACCGCCCTCCACCGGTTCCTGCTGGGTGAAGGCCGTGCTCTTCGGCGCTTGGTCCCAGACCTCTTCGTCGAGATGCCCGTCTAGCTGGATTGGGGCCGCGCCCTCGACGGCGTGAGCGCGGAGGGATTCGGAGGAGGTGGGTTGGGCGGCGAGAGGCAGAGGGGCAGCCCCGAGAGTCAAAAGGGCCAAAGCAACGACCGGAATCAAACGAGAACGCATCGGCACAGAACGCGCATCGTGAAGGGGAGAACGAGGCCCAGGTGGGAAGAGGGAGGATTACCATACTATTACCTCGCGCGAAAACAGTGCCGCCGTGCACCCCGAGGGGGGAGTGCTTCACAGACAAAGAATGTTGCTTAGAATAAGTCTATGAAGCGGCCAGCAACCAATATGCGATGTACAATCATCGCTGCGCCTTATGTCGATGTCTGCACTCTCTGTAGGATTACGAAATAGCCGCAGTACGACGCTGCTTTCTTCGCATGTCTCCGTTCCTTCTCGTGAGGATGTGCATTTTTGGCCGGATCCAAAAATGCACGAAAAAGATCGCGGCTGTGAAGAAAATGCCTGACCTCTACTTCGGTCACGCGGAAATTCTTCGAATCTCGCTCCTGACAATCTGTGATTGTCTCGCTCAGACAGCGAAGAATTTCCAGGGCGCGCTTCCTCCGAGAGGTCCGGGCGGCATTTTATTTCATGAGTCGCTACGCTCGTCTCTTCAAGGCCGGAAGAGTCTTTCTTTCCCTGGTGTCCCCTAAGAAGACTACATCCGGCGTTTAATCTCATAAAGTCACACAGAGTGCAACGTTCTTCTTGTAGAGGGAGAGCCGATTCCAAGGGACAGTCTCCAGAAAGAAGAAATTATGCACCCCGAGACATCTCCTCCAGCCGGGTGATTCGCTCCTCTGTGGGCGGGTGGGTAGAGAAGAGCTTCCGCATGCCACTAAGGCCGCCCGAGAACGGGTTTACGATGAACATGTGCGAGGTCGCCTCATTGGCCCCGCGCATGGGCCGCTGCTGGGCCACCTGCTCCATCCGGCGCAGGGCGTTGGCGAGGCCGAGCGGATTGCCCGCAATCTCGGCCCCGTCGCGGTCGGCGGCGTACTCCCGGCTGCGCGAGATGGCCATTTGAATGAGCATGGCGGCCAGCGGAGCGAGGATCATCATCAGCAGGGAGGTGACGAAGCCCTGCTCGCGGTCGAAGAAGATACCAAACCGGGCCAGCAACGTGATGGCCGCCGCGAGGGTGGCCGCCACGGTGGACGTCAGCATGTCGCGGTTCTTAATGTGGGCCAGCTCATGTGCGATGACGCCTGCCAGTTCGTCCCGGTCGAGCGTGTTCATGATGCCTTCCGTTACGGCCACCACGGCGTTGGCTGGGTTGCGGCCCGTGGCGAACGCGTTCGGCTGGTCGGACGGGATGATGCAGACCTTCGGCATCGGGAGGTCGGCCCGCTGGCGCAGGCGGTCCACCATGTCGTGCAGCTCCGGGGCCTCAGCGCGGCTCACCTCCTCGGCGCCGTACATGCGCAAGACGATGGAGCTGCTGAACCAGTAGCTGACGCCGTTCATGCCGACGGCAATAAGAAAGGCGAGGATCATGCCGCCGGTGCCGCCCAGCGCCTGCCCGATGAGGGCAAACAGGACGAACATGACGGCCATGAGCGCGGTGGTGCGAAGGGTGTTCATGAAGGAACAGGTTGAGTTTAGCCATCCAAATACTGCGTGCCGATATACGACAAACCCCGTACCACAGTTCACGTCCCTGCCGATTTGACACTGTGGTGCGTATCCGCGGCGCACAGAGCGTGAACATCCGCTGGGAGGGGTAGTACAGGCTCACAGAGTGTTCACAATTGTGGTCATTGTTTTGCAGTTCTCCATGACGCGGCGCGATCTTCTCAAGATTCTCGGTGGTGGGTTGGGGGCGAGTGCGGGGCTAGGGACGTCTCTCGCGCCCATGGCCCGCGACCGGCAGGACAGCACCGTTCGCCCCGCTGCAGAGGGGCAGATTATGACCGTGACTGGTCCTGTCCCCCCGGAGGAGTTAGGCACGGCCCTTCCGCACGAGCACGTACTCTCGCGATTTGGAAGGCCGCCGGCGCGCCGACCGGACTACGATCTCCGAGACGTGTTTGAGACCGTCGTTCCCATTCTCAACGACGTGCAATCGGCCGGGTGCGATGCCATTATGGACTGTACGGCGGCCTACTTTGGTCGGGATCCGCTCATCATGCACCGCCTCGCTGAGCTTACGGGCTTGCACCTTCTCACGAATACCGGCTACTACGGCGCCGTGGACGACCGCTACGTGCCCGACCACGCGTACGACGAAACGGCTGCGCAGTTGGCCGAGCGTTGGCTTGCGGAGTGGACCGAGGGAGTGGACGGGACCGGCGTCCGGCCCGGCTTTATCAAAACGGCTGTCGACAGTGGCCCTCTCTCCGACATCGATCGGAAACTGGTGCGAGCGGCCGCAAAGACGCACAAGAACAGTGGCCTCCCCATTGCCGTGCACACGTCCGACAACGTGCCCGCCGCCCGCGAGCAGCTGTCGGTGTTGAAGGAGGAGGGCGTCGATCCGTCGGCGTGGATTTGGGTGCACGCCCAGAACGTGGCCGATCTCGACGCGCTTGCGGAGGCGGCCGAGCAGGGGGCCTGGATCGAGTTCGATGGCCTCGCGCCCGGGGACGAGATCGAGCATCACCTGGCGCTCGTGCAGGCCATGCAGGAGCGCGACCTGCTGGACCAAGTGTTGCTCTCCCACGACGGCAGTTCGTACCCGCCCGGCAACGCGGAGCCGCGCCCCTTCGACACGCTTTTTCGCACCTTTCTTCCTCGGCTCCGGGCTGCCGGCATCGACGAGGAGACGATTCGGAGGCTCACGGTCGAAAATCCGCGCGAGGCCTTTACGGTCCGGGTCCGGACGTAAGGACGACATGCACACTACCCAAACAGGCCCGTCACCACCATCACGTCGTAGAGGGCATGGGTCCAGGCGGCGACGCCGAAGCCGCGCCACAGGAAGAGCACATTCAGAGCCAGCCCAAAGGCAAAGCGGAACGTGACGGACGGAAGCGCAAACGGATCGCCGAGGGGACCGATGTAGTGGGCAAGGCTAAAGAGGGCGGCGCCCAGAATGGCGGCCAGCAGATAGGCCGCGTTGTGGTTGTCGAAGAAGGGCCGGAAGAGAAGCGCGAGGCCGCCGACCAGCAGCACGCGGAAGAGCAATTCTTCATAGAGCCCGGCCCCAATGGACAGGGCCAATTGCGTCCAGAGGTCGCCCTCTAGGGGAGGGATGACGGCAAAAAGCGCCGCCACGAGGTTCGACACCAGCAGGGCGACCACGATCGCGTACACGATGCTTTCCCCCACAATTCCGGCGAAGTACCGCCCTCGAACCGGAATCGTCTTGTCCCGGTCCAGGAAGTACGCTGCCACGGCAGCGACGACAGCAATGAGGATCAGAATGAGTCCCCCTCGTGCCCCCGTCATCGCCAGCAGATCTTTGAGCCATACTTCTGTCCCCACCCGTACCGGACGGCTTGCGCCGGTGTTTACGGCCACGATCATCGCCTCGTAGAGCACGAAGAGCGGAAGGGCACTCAGCACGCCGTAGGTGGCCGAACGCGTGAACCGGTGATAGGCCCGCAGACCGGTTGGGGGATTGGAACGCATGCGAATGAGGGACGAGCAACGAAGAAGGGACGGAGGAGCAGAGGTTAGTCCGAGTCGTTTGCGACCCACACCACGCGAAGGGCGACGGGAGGCTTCTTTTCGGTGTCGAGGCCCAGTTCCGTGGCGACAGCGTCCGACACATCCAGTAGTACGCCCTCCTCAATCGGGCCACGGTCGATCACGCGGGCAAACGTGTGGTTCTCGGGGTCCTGAGAGGAGAGCAGCACGACGGAGTTGAATGGGAGCGACGGATGACTCACGACGAAGTCGTTAGGAGCGTAGGTCGTGCCACTTGCCGTGAGGCGTCCCGCGTAGGCCGCCGGATAAATGGCCACGCGGCCCGTGGAATCGGGGGCCGCCCATTCGCCGGGCGGCGGGAGGTCCGTGCCGCCCCGACCCGGAATCGTCAAGCGCTGGCCTGGCTTCAGGGTGTTGGACTCAAGGTCGTTCTCGGCCTTCAGGGCGCGGACGCTCACGCCATACTCGCCCGCAATGCTGTAGAGGGTCTGCCCTTCATCCACGACGTGCGTTGGGGGAGCAAAGCGGCGAGGCAACCGGAGGGATCGACCGGACGAGAGGGGGGCGGTGGTGCTATCGTTGAGGGCGTAGAGGGAGTCGGTGGTGGTGCCCAGGCGAAGGGCCAGGTTGACGAAGGTGTCGCCCTCTTTGGCCGTGTAGCGGCCATACGGGCGTGGGGGGCGGGTGGTGTCCACGGAGGGAGAAGGAGCGTCAGGCGTAGTCGTCTCCTCGGATGCGGCGGGATCCGTCTCTGACGGGGGGGGCTCTTGCTGATCGGAGTTCTGCTGAGAGGGTTGGGACGGCGGAGCCTCCGTCGAGGAGGTCGACGGTGGACGAACGCGGAGCGTCTCTCCCACCTGTAGGTCTGTATCGTCGAGGCCGTTCCACTGCATCAGGGTGCGCACCGACACGCCAACCTCCTGGGCAATACTATAGAGCGTGTCGCCCTCCTTTACCGTGTAGGTCGAGTCCGTGGTTTGTGCGTGCACTGGCGAGGAAAGGGGGGCCAGCGCGACCGCAAGACCCAACATGGCGGCGACAAGACGACACATCGCAACAACGAACTCGGTCAGGTTAAGAACGGAAACGGAACCGTCAGGCAGGCCTCGAAGCTCCGTTTGCGGAGGATGCCTCCGAGCCGTAGGGGCCCGAAGGAGCGCACCAGAAAACGAGGGGACAGCCCAGTTCTTAGAGTCCCTATCAAAACAACGATTAGGCAGGTCCTTCTGAGCCTGTCGAAGAAGCTTCTTGGTGCGGGCAGCCACGTTTAGGGAGCTTCTTCCACGATGGTCAGGAGGACGTGCCCGGTTTTGATAGGGACTCTTAGTCAAACCCGACGCCTTCTGCCTTCAACTTCGCGTCCTGTAGCTCGGACAGGTCCTTCTGCGCCTTCTGCTCTCGGGCCACCGAAATGCCCTGCTCGTACACTGCCAGTGCGTCGTCGGTACGGTCGAGCCGCTCGTACAGCTTGCCCAGGTGGTAGTACGTGCCCACGTAGTCCGGATCCGTTTCTACCAGCTCCTCGAAGAACGCGAGGGCCTTTTCCGTATTGTCGTGCTTCAAATGCTCCTGCGCAAGGGCAAAACGGGTGAACGGATCGTCCGGATCCTCCTCGTAGAACTCCTTCAGCTTTGCCAGCCGATCAGTACTCATCACAGAGAGAACAGTGGTCCATAAAACGACGGACGTACCTGTACGAACATCCCTCCCCACGAGTTGTCCCTAGGAACAGCAATTGGCGGGTGCACGGGGCCCCGCAACCTTGTGCGTAGCACACGCACCCTTCTTGCGACGAGTTCGCAAAGAAAAATGATAGAGCGCGAGGGAAAGGACCTCACCACGAGCCGCCCGCTCCCC